>JANNIV010000339.1:0-16345 GCA_031405355.1 Nitrospira sp. | reverse complement strand
GGTCGTCCGGGAGTCGATGGAACCGTGGGCGTGGAATACCCTCGACCATCACGGTTTCCAGAAACATGGCCATTGGTCTGATCCACAGCCCTCGTTCGCCGTAGAGTGCGCGATAGACGACAAGCTCCTCTTCCGTTTCCGAATGCCGCGCCACACCGAGCACCTCGTACTCGTGGCCTTTATAGTGCTGATAGCGACCAGGTTGCAGCATCGTGTATTCTTCCCTTCTGGACCTCGTACTATAAAGGGAACGGACGATGAAATCACAGAGTCAGGTTTCGACACGCAAGAGACATGACGTGATCGTCATCGGCGGTGGGTCGGCGGGTTATGCCGCGGCACGGACTGCGCGCGATGCCGGCGCGGACGTGGCGATTGTGGATCAGGGTCCGCTTGGGGGACTTTGTATCCTGCGTGGCTGCATGCCGACAAAGGCCATGCTGCGTTCTGCCGAAGTTGCGGCTCTTTTCAGGCGGGCGAAAGAGTTCGGGCTTTCCCCGGTTTCGGCCCAGGCCGATCTGTCGGCGATCGTGGACCGAAAAGATCGGCTGGTCCGCGAGTTTGCCGACTATCGCATTCAGCAGCTTCAAGACCCGAGGCTCACGCTCTATCAATCGCGAGCGGTTTTCCGGTCTCCCCACCAAATCCTCGCTGGAGACACCATTTTGTCGGCCGGCTCGTTCATTCTAGCCACCGGGTCGAGGCCTAGTGAGGTTCCGATACCTGGTCTGTCCCAAGCCGGATATTTCACGAGCGACACGATCCTGGATCTCCGTTCCCAGCCGGGCTCGTTGATCGTGCTGGGTGGCGGGGCCGTCGCTCTTGAGCTCGGCCAATTCTTTGCTCGACTTGGGACGAAGGTCACGATTCTTCAACGGGGGCGTACGCTGCTTTCTGAGATGGATGAGGATGTCGGACGCGCGCTTGAGGCCGCCTTGAACGGTGAGGGCATCGAAGTTGTTACGGGAGCGCAATTGCTGCACGTGACTCATGACGCAACAAGGAAGACGGTATGGGCGGTGAAAGACGGACGGGAACAATCCTACGTCGGCGAGGAAATTCTCCAGGCTTTAGGCCGGCAGCCCAATATCGAAGGGCTTCGCCTCGATCTGGCGGAAGTGACAGTCGACGACGGGCGAATTGTGGTCGATGGCATGATGTGCACGTCGCAAGCACATATCTATGCCGTGGGCGATGTGAACGATGTCTCGCCCATTGTGCATCTCGCCATCCTGCAGGGAGAGATTGCGGGGTACAACGCAACTCATGCAGATCAACCGGCGAAGACAATCGATCATAGGCTGGATACGGAAGTGGTCTTTACCGATCCGCAGGTCGCAGTGCTGGGACTCAATGAATCGCGTGCGAAGGCCGATGGGATTCCGTATCTCACAGCCTCCTATCCTTTCGTCGACCATGGTAAGGCGCTCTGTCTTGGTGTGACGCAGGGGTTTGTGAAGTTGCTCACGGCGCCACAGACCGGTGAGATTCTTGGCGCGGAGATCGTCGGCCCGGAAGCAGGTGAACTGATTCACGAGCTGATCGCGGTGATGTATTACCATGGGACTGCAGCCGATCTTTTGCGCATGCCGCACTATCATCCCACGCTGGCAGAAATCGTAACCTATCCGGCAGAATCCATTGTCGAACGGTTGGGCATATGAGGAAGAGGCTGGGTGTTCTTGCCGATGCCTGGTGAAAATGAGGGCGTCCAAGACGCGGCGGTCTCTTTGGAGGTACGTGCAAAACCCTTTCGCGCAAAGCGGAGTTGAACCGGCAGCGCTATCCAGTGTAGCGTACTCCGAATCTATTATGGCAAAACACAATGATCCGAACTCCATTAACTTGCGGACGAAAGGGATGATCGCGCGATTCATAGGAATTGTGGCGATCGCGATCGGGTTCGTCGTCGGGATCTATGGACTGGAAAACACGGGAGGGCCGTGGATGAAAACGGCATTGGGCTTGCTCGTCACCGGCATGTTGGCCCAAGGTTATGCGCTCTATTGTTCCGTGAGGCGTACGCACGAGTTCAAGGACCAACCCAAGTCATGAGACGAATACGTCAGCACGTATTCACAGTGGTGATGCTCCTCCTCGCGGGAGGGATGCTCGCCTGCGGAGGTCCGTGGCGCGACGGCTATTTCAAAAAAGGTGTGGATCGACTCACTCAAGACGAAGTGACTGAGAAGTTCGGGTCGCCCCATACGGCCAAGACACCGGTTCTCGGAGGGGACTCGGTCTGGACCTATCGTGTGCCCTTGGCCGAAAAGGAATTGAGCTCGTTGCACTTTGCTGGTCTGTCCAATGCCGCGACGCAAGCCACCTCGTTGATAGGAAAGCCAGGGGAAGGGCCCAAAGAAATGTTGTATTGCTACCGCTATACCCTGGTCTTCAACGAACAGAAGATCTTGAAGCAGTGGAAACGTGAAGAATGTGTGCCGGGAACCCATGATTCGCTCAACGCCAGTAAATAGTCTGACAGGGTAATCCATGCCTACTCGGTTGCCGCACATCGATAGTTCAACTGTGCTTGACGGGTTTCTCCTCGCTGTTGCAAGCGCCAATGTATGGGCGAGAGGCGCGGTGTTAGAGGCTAAGGGCGATCAGAAGGGATAGCATTCCTCTTCCTAGCGCCCCTCGCCTGATCTCTAGCCGAATTCCGGCAAACTATCATGAGCAATGCAGGCTAATTCTTGACAGGTTTAAAAAAGGGGCGCAGGCTGGCTTTTCCATTTGAAGGAACCATCACTCCTCACTATTATCTATTCCGGGAGGTGTCCAATGCAGAAACTAATCGTCATCGGGTTTGCAGCATTATGTCTGATCGGAACCAGCTCGCTGGCCTTGGCTGACGAAGCCATGAAGAGCGAGATTGGTGGCATGAAAGACGAGATGAAGGCTGAGCAAACCGAGATGAAGAGCGATATGAAGGCCAAGAAGAAAGAGATGAAGGGCAAGAAGAAAGCCCACAAAGGCGCAATCAAGGCGAAGCGCCATGAAATGAGGGAGAAGATGAAGGCGCACAAAGTTTCGGGAAAAGCTAAGAATGGAGAAGCTAAAGACGCCGCTCAGTCGATGGAGCAAGACCTGAAAGCGACAGTTCCTACCGCCCCTACTTCTGTTACCGCACCATAAGTTCTCGCAACTGCATCAGTAGACTTCCTGTCCCTCGGGAGGAAAGACTTCCTGGGGGCCGTTCTATGCAGAGAACCTCTCGGGCCAACCGCTTCATTGACGATATCCCTCGGCTTGTTCCCCCGTGTGTCTTTTGCTAGGATGCGGCGGCCTGAATATCCATATCGACGGATTTCTCCATGAAGATCGCCACTTTCAACGTCAATTCTCTCCGCAAACGTTTGCCGATCGTGCTCGATTGGCTGGCCAAGCAGAAGCCCGATGTGCTTTGTCTTCAAGAAACCAAAGTCCAGGACAGCGAGTTTCCGTTGCTGGCACTGGCGGAATCCGGATATGAAATCACTTACAGGGGAATGAAGTCGTACAACGGCGTCGCGATATTGAGCCGGGAGAAGCCGGACGCGGTGGCCTACGGATTTGATGACGGGGGCGATTCGGAGGACGCGCGGCTCTTGCGCGTGGTGATCAAGGGGATTCCCGTTGTGAATACCTACGTGCCACAGGGATTCGAGATCGACTCACCTAAGTATCAATACAAGCTTGGCTGGTACGATCGACTCCGCAATTATTTCGAGAAACATCTGTCGCCGAACAAACCGGCTATCTGGTGTGGCGACATGAATGTCGCTCCGCGGCCGATGGACGTACACAGTCCTGAAAAACATCTCAAGCATGTCTGCTATCACGAAGATGCGCGCCGGGTGTATGAAAGCACGTTGGCGTGGGGATTTCAGGATATGTTCGTGAAGCTCTATCCGGACCGGCAGCAATATACGTTTTGGGATTACCGAGCGCCTGGCTCGCTGGAAGCGAATAGAGGCTGGCGCATCGACCATATTTTGGCGACGGCCCCGCTGGCAAAGCACTGTGTCAGGGTAGAGGTAGACGTCGGGCCGCGGCGAGCGAAAGACCCCTCAGATCACACATTCTTATGGGCGGAGTTTTCGGTCTAACCACGAACGCAACGTCCACACTTCCCCAATTCGGTTGGTTCGGCAAGTCGCCCGCACCGACCGAACTGGCTCACGATCTCAACAAAACCGTTAAGCGGCATTCAGGATCCGCTGCTTCGTCTGCAACGGGGTCACGCGATTTTGTGCAATCAATGGATCGAGAACCAGTCCGCAATTGATGCAGCGGAGGACCACAGCTTCCTGCGAAAACTCCGGTCGCCATTCTTTTACCATCAGTCCTTTGCATTTTTGACAGGTCATCGTGCACCTCCTGCTCTTATGGGTTCCAGCGCCGACGAGACGGCCTTTCACATGGTGAACTCTAACATTGCAAGATTAATACGATGTTAACTGGCAGTTAAAACTCTCTAATGTCTATACGCAACGATAGATACGACATTGCAGTGATCGGTGCGGGCGCCGCCGGTCTGGCGGCTTCAATATTCTCTGCAGAGGCGGCCACGAAGGGCGATCGTTCGCAGAGGATCGTATTGCTTGATGGTGCGAAAACGATCGGCGCCAAGATCCTCGTCTCAGGCGGAGGTCGTTGCAATGTCACGCACGAGGTCGTCACACCTACTGATTTCTTCGGCAATCGCCATATCATCAAGAATGTGCTGGCGGCGTTTTCCGTTGAGCAGGCGGTGAAGTGGTTTGCCTCGTTAGGAGTCGAGCTTAAACGCGAGGAGACCGGCAAGCTTTTTCCGGTGACCGACAAAGCCAGGACCGTCTTGCACGCGCTTATAGAGCGTTGTCGTGAGCTTGGAGTTGAGATTCAACCGAACCATCATGTGGATAAGATCGAGCGTGTCACGGATCATAGCCATGGATTTTCGATTCACCATTCGCAAGGAGCCTTACAGGCAAGGAAGGTCATTCTAGCGACCGGAGGCCGGTCGATCCCTAAATCAGGGAGCGATGGGTATGGGTACAGCCTCGCTCGGCGACTTGGCCATCACGTGACGGCCACAGTTCCGGCACTCGTCCCGCTCATCCTTAAGGATACGATGTTCCACAAACAGCTTTCCGGTCTCTCACAGGAGGTCGAGATGACGACAATAGTGAAGAGCCGCAAGGTTGACAGCCGGACCGGAAGCTTGCTCTGGACGCACTTTGGGATTAGTGGCCCGGTCGTGATGGACGCGAGCCGCTTTTGGACCGTCGGGCATGAGCAGGGAGAAACTGTGGAGGTCTATGGAAACTTCTTGATCGGTCAGACTCAAGAGCAGATGAAGTCGTGGTTTATAGCGCAAGCGACAGACAATCCACGGCGGTCATTGCTGAAGACGTGGGCGCAACAGATACCGGAGCGGTTTGCCGAGGCGCTTTGCTCTCATGCCGAATGTGATCCCAAGACGGCGGTTGCGCAAATGCCCAGAAAAAACCGAGATCGGTTACTCGCGGCACTCACAAAGCTTCCATTTCCCATCGAACAGGATCGCGGCTGGAACTATGCAGAGGTGACGGCTGGAGGGGTTCCTCTCGAAGAGATCAATTTCAGGACGATGGAATCCAAGCTGGTGCCGGGTCTCTATCTGATCGGAGAGATCCTGGACTGTGACGGTCGGATCGGCGGGTTCAACTTTCAATGGGCCTGGGCGACGGGATTTCTGGCGGGCCGGGCAGTTGCCCCCTGTAATCAATAACCAATCAAATCAACTACAAGTCTGTTGAAGCGCTCTCTCTGGTCAGAGGGACGTCCGGTGGGGTTCCTTTTTCTTAGGCTGCCTTGGCCTGCGGTCTGGGGTTGTCCTTCAACGTCCCAAACTTGGACTCATATTCGGCGACCACACGATTGAGCACGGCAGCTAACCGCTTCGCCGCATAGGGGTTCAGTACGATACGGTTCGTCAGCTGAACCTGGAGATTCGCCTGCGCCCGCTCCCACACGTCATTGATGCCAAATGCCAACACCACTTCTTCGCGGGTCGACGACACATTGCACACATTGGCGTAGGAATTCTTAAGGTTAGAGACATCAAACTGGACCGTCGGGGCGGCATTGGCAGCTTGGGTTATTGGTGATGGCTTTGCGGGGGACGGGCTCGTTGTATTCGCCGGTGATCCTGTCTCTTTTTTCATAGCGATCTCCTTGATGATGGATGGAGTTGTGGTCGACCGAAACGGTCACATTCCCAACCTCTCGTAGCAAGCTACCAAGAAATATAAGACGCAAAAAGGAAAAACACGGTTTGTGCAATCGTTACCGGTTTGTTCGTGGCAAAGGTTGAGTGCATGACTCGTCATAATAGATTACGTCGATCATCCTCGGTGGCTGAAATGATTTTCGCTCAAGTTTGACCATGAGAAAGCCGGTGAAGAGGTGTACCAATAGCCGAAAAAAGATGACAAATCACGGTAATTGAGTACTCTTGCGTATAATCCAATCAGGTCTTGTTGGTCCTAGCATTAAGACGGACCAGCTAGGTCTTATTGGTCCTATCGTGTATGCAGTATACCGAAAGGCTCTATTGACTGGCGTGGAACAGAATTAGGGTGGCTCAAAGGATATATCTGAACAGGGAATAATGATGTGGTGAAAGGAGTAACTCTTCCAGCCGGACCATCTCGCAGCCTGATCAACCTATTACTGGTGGTGCTGATGATTCTCGCCTCCATCGATCTGACCAGTTGTGCCGTCAAACCGATACCCTTGACGAGGGAAGAGGTGCGGTCACGCATGCAAGAAGACCGGGCCGTTCTGACCAAGGATCAAGAGCCCGTCTCGGACGCGCTTGATCTCTACGACGCGATGGCGCGGGCGCTCAAGTATAACCTCGACGCGCGCGTCGAGCTGATGCATAAGATGTTGGCTCAGACCCAACTCGACCTCTCGCACTATGCCATGTTGCCCCGTCTGGCGGCGAACGCCGGCTTCGACGGGCGCGATAATTTTACTGGCGGGGTTGCCCGCTCCTTGATTACGGGGCAACAGCAGATTCAACCCTTTACCTCATCTGAGAAGAACATTTTCTCCGCCGATCTGTCGCTCAGCTGGAATGTCTTGGATTTCGGCCTGTCGTACATTCGGGCGAAGCAAGCCGCCGACGACGTCTTGATTGCGGAAGAAGAACGGCGGCGCGTGGCCAATCGCGTGATGCAGGAGGTGCGGGCCGCCTATTGGCGGGCCGTCAGTGCGGAGCGGATTCTGCCCTCCCTCAAGCTGTTGAATGAATGGGTGAGCAGCGCGCTGGACAAAGCTCAGGCTGTGCAGGACGAGAAACTCAGTACGCCGTTGGTGCCCTTGCAGTACAAGCTCGATCTCCTCAATACGCAGCGCTACGTGCAGCAGTTGTTCCGGGAGCTCTCCACGGCGAAGCTGCAACTGGCCGCGCTCATCAATCTACCCCCCGGCCAAGAGCATGCATTACGGCTTCTGGTGCCGGAGCGCGAGGCCAGCACGCTCAGCCTGCCGCCCGATATGACGATCTTGGAGGATCGGGCGCTGGAGGCCCGCCCGGAGCTGCGGATGATCGATTACCGTCGTCGCATCAACGCGCGGGAGACGAAAGCGGCGATCCTCGAGATGCTCCCCAGTCTCAATCTTCAAGTCGGCGGGAACTACAACAGCAACAGCTTTCTCTTTAATAACCATTGGGGCGCCTATGCGGCCCGGACCAGTTGGAATTTGCTGAACCTCTTTCGGTATCCGGCCCGGGCGAAGACGATTGAGGCCCAGGAGAAGGTGCTTTACACGCAGGACCTCGCGCTGACCATGGCCATCATGTCGCAAGTGCATGTCAGCGTCGCGCAGGTCGCGCAAGCGAAGACGGAAGCGTCGACGGCGAAGCTCTATCAGGACACGCAGGCCCAAATTACGGAGCAGACCCGGCAGGCCTGGCGCACGGCCCGGGTGAGTGAGCAGGCCATGCTGCGCGAGCGTGTCAATCAGGTGGCGGCGCAACTGCGCGCCGATACCGTGGAGGCGGGGCTGCAAACCGCGTGGGGGGCGCTCCTCGCCGCCGTCGGAGAAGATGTCCTGCCCAATGATCTGACGCAGGAACAGAGCGTGTCAGACCTGGCGATCGAACTGCGCACGCGCTGGGCGAAAAGTAAGGAGTTGCTCAAATGACCCGTCTTGGCTGGCTCTTTATCTGTGGTTCGATCATAGGTTTGTGGCTTCTGATGCCGATCGTGCTCGCGATAGCCGGCGCCAAATCAGATCACAGGCCTGCAAGCAGCGCGGCAGAACTCAGCACCATCCGCGGCGTGGTGAAGGCGACCGCCCAAGCGACGTTAGCCAGCCAGGTCCAGGGCCGGATTAGCCAGCTGCCCTTCAAGGAGGGCCAGCGGTTTACAAAAGGCGCCCTCCTGGTGGCCCTCGACTGTTCGAAGTATGAGGCGGAACTGGCGAGCGCGGAGGCGGAACATCGCGGCAAGAAATTGACCTACGAGAACAACCTTCGGCTTGCTGAGCACGATTCCGTGGGGACCCTCGAACTCGAGGTCTCGCAGGCCGACGCCGACAAAGCCCTCGCCGCCATCAACGTGGCGCACGTGAATGTGAACGGCTGCACGGTGCGCGCCCCGTTTCCCGGGCGGGTCGTCAAAATGATCGTGAACGAACACGAGAATGTCTTTCCCAACGACCCGCTCATCAGTCTGTTGGATGATAGCCGGCTCGAGATCGAGCTGATTCTGCCGTCGCGAGCCCTCGCGTGGCTGAAGATCGGCCTGCGTTTCGAGTACGCCCTCGATGAAACGGGACTCCGGTATCCCGCCGTGGTGCAGGACATCGGCGCGAATGTGGATCCCGCCAGTCAAACGGTGAAAGTGAAAGGCCTGTTTCGCACCCAGCCCCACAATGTGCTCGCCGGCATGAGCGGGGCCGCTTTATTCACCGGGCTTTCACGCTGACATGGTTGCAACAGAAGTCACTCCCACCAGCCCGCCGCAGAGGAACACGTCGTTCACCATGCTTCTTCAGCTGGAGGGGATGGTTCGTGCCGCCCGGACCCAGCAAGAACTGCAATTCTTTTTCGTCAACGAAACGCGCCGGTTGGTTCCCTATCGACAAGCAATTTTGCTCATCCCTCCGACCCCGTCTACGCAGAGCTATGAAGTGCGAGCCGCATCGAGCGTTCCGGTGATGGATCGCACCGTGCCCTTGATGCAATGGACTGAGCGATTGATTGGTGAATTGCGCAAGATCTCGATAGGTCCGGAGATTAGTCACGTCACGGAAGAGGATTGCCCTGAGGAGCTCAGACCGGACTGGAAGGAATTCACCCTAGAGCATGGACTCTGGTGCCCTCTAAAGCATCCGGGGGGACAGATCATCGGCGGCCTGTGGCTGACCAGGGACGAGCCATGGGTGGACCACGAAGTGACGGTCCTGCAACGTCTCGGTGACGCCTATGCCTATGCCTGGTGTGCCGTCGGTCCATCGAATGCTCGGCGATGGCGATGGGGGCTGAGCCGAACCATGACGTGGGTACTCGCGGCTGTAATGCTGAGCGCACTGGCCATTCCTGTCCCCATGTCGACGCTGGCACCTGCGAAGATTGTCGCGAAGGATCCTTCAATCGTTAGTGCCCCGATTGACGGTGTCATCGCCGAAATTTTTGTCCTTCCCAATACCGTGGCGTCCAAAGGCCAAGTGTTGTTCAGGTACGAAGACACGACGTTCAGAAGTGAGTACGAAGTCGCGGAGCGGAATCTCGACGTGGCGATGGCGCAGTATCGACGCGCAGTGCAAGGCTCATTCGTGGACGCTGAACAAAAATCAGAGGTTCCTCTGTTGAAAGCCGAAGTCGAGCTGCGAGAAACCGAGCGGAACTATACGCATGAACGGTTGGCAAAGGTCGAGGTGAAGGCTGAGCAAGCTGGGCTCTTGCTCTACACGGACAAATCCGATTGGATCGGAAAGCCGGTTGTGGTCGGTCAACGCATTATGGAACTGGCAAATCCCCAACAGCTGGAGGTGCGGATCGATTTGCCGGTGGAGGATGCAATTGTTCTTCACGAAGGCGCGTCGGTCGCGCTGTTCCTGAATGCCAATCCCTTTTCCAGCGTTCCCGCCACGGTGAGTCATGCGAGTTACCACGCCGAGGTCTTGCCGAACAATATACTGGCCTATCGCGTGACAGCTCGGCTTGGGCAGGGAGCCTCGGAGTTCCGCATCGGTTGGCAAGGGAGCGCCAAAATCTACGGAGAGACAGTCACGCTATTCACCTATCTGTTCCGTCGCCCGATCTCCGCCATCCGGCCCTGGATTGGCCTATGAAACAGTCCCCATCCCCAAAGCCGGAGGCTCTGCTGCCGCTGTTGCGGGAGGATCTCCAGCTCATCGCTGGCGCCTCGTCCGCCGACGGTTCGCCAACGTGGGTTGTCGTCGATCCGGTTCGCGGGAAATATTTTCACATCGGCTGGGCCGCCTACCAGATTCTTTCACGTTGGAGCGGTCGATCGGCTGAGGCTGTCCTGTCGCAGATCCATGCGGACACGACCTGCCGAGCCACGAAGCAGGATCTCGAGGACCTTCTCCGTTTTTTGTACGCCAACCATCTGATGCGCGATCCGCCGGAAGGCGGGTACCGGGCCTATGTGGATCAAGCAGAGGCCGCAAAGCCGCAGTGGTTGATGTGGCTCTTTCACCACTATCTATTTTTCCAGATTCCGTTGGTCCGACCGGACCGATTTCTTCGTGCGACCCTGCCCTTCGTCGAGTGGCTCTTCTCGAAAACAACTGCTTGGATCATTGCGTTTATCGGGCTGGCAGGCATCTACCTCGTCTCGCGGCAGTGGGACACCTTCACAGCCACCATCCTACATTTTTTCACTCCGCAAGGCCTCGCGCTGTACGTTCTCTGTCTGGTCGTCGTCAAGGTGTTTCATGAACTGGGGCATGCCTATACGGCGACACGCTATGGCTGTCGCGTTCCCACCATGGGTGTCGCCATGATGGTGATGGTACCGATGCTGTATTCGGACACCTCCGATGCGTGGAAACTGACTTCCCGTCGCCAGCGTGCCGCCATCGGCGCTGCAGGGATGGTCGTCGAATGCGCGTTGGCTGCGCTGGCGATATTTGCGTGGAACTTTCTTGACGATGGCGTGGTGCGGAGTCTGGTGTTTATCGTGGCAACGACAAGTCTGATGGTAGGCGCTGCCATCAATCTCAGCCCGTTCATGCGATTCGATGGGTATTATGTGCTTTCCGATTTGCTGGACATTCCCAACCTGCACGAGCGAGCCTTTGCCTTCGGGCGGTGGAAGTTACGGCGGCTTCTTCTCGGCCTAGATGTCCCGATGCCCGAGCCGGTTGCCGCTGCTCAGCGCCGACTTTTTATCTGGTTTGCCTGGGGAGTATGGGTCTATCGTTTGATGCTGTTTCTCGGCATCGCCTTCGTGGTCTACGAGTTCTTTTTCAAGTTATTAGGGCTCATCCTCTTTGCGGTCGAAATCGGCTGGTTTATTCTGCTCCCGGTCGTGGGCGAGCTCAAGGCTTGGTGGAGTCTACGTGGAGCGATGCGTGAACGGGGCCGAGTATGGGTATCGGTCGGCGGTCTGGTCTTTCTGATGGCGGCGCTATTCATTCCCTGGTCCGATCGCATCAGTCTCCCTGCGGTGTTGGAATCGACACCGCATGCCACAATCTATGCGCCGGCATCAGGGAGAATCGTCGAACTGGCGCTGAAAGAAGGACGACGAGTGGGGGTGGGGGACAGGCTGGTTACGTTGGAATCGCCGGTGCTTGAAAAGGATATGGCGTTAATACGCAAGCAGATCGAGGTCGAGCGATCGAGAGGCCGGCGCCAGTTCATCGACCGGCAAGAGCTCGCGCAGCACCAGGTGACCTTGGAAACTCTGAAGGCTCGTCTCTCTCAGCTCGAAGGCCTACTGGAACAGCAGCAGAATCTTGTGCTCACGGCGCCGATTGCAGGAGTGGTGACCGATCGGGCGGAGGCGCTGCATGTGGGACAGTGGATCAACAAGGAGTTGCCGCTCGCATACGTAATCGATCCGGCGGGCGAAGAGTTGCACGCGCTGGCTCCCGAGACAGAGGTTGGTTATCTCCACGAGGGTCAATCGGCTCGATTCATTCCCCAGGGTGTGGATCGGCCGAGTTTAGAGGCACAGGTGGTCGAGATTCGTGACAGCGACGAAAGCAGTTTCACGGTGCCCTACCTCGCATCTCTCTACGGCGGAGACGTAGCGGTTCAAGAAGATGCCCATCATCGATTGAAACCGGAAACCTCTGTCTATCGCATTACCCTGCATCTCGTCGACTCACCGCCTCGGTGGAACCAAGCTGTGCGAGGGATCGTGCTCGTGAAGGGTCCCCGGATCAGCTTTGCCCAACGGGTGTGGCAACAGAGTGCCCGCATCTTCATTCGAGAAAGTGGCGCCTAGAATTCATGCGTGGGATCAGCCAAAAAGTGGTTCTGAAGTACACTCTTTGGCCCCACAAGAACGTCTCCATCAAGTAGGTTTCGCGCTCCCAACAGGGGAAATGAACTTATTGCTTGAGCTGGCACTATCCTTGCTACTTTAGTAGTGATTTTCGGCTCAACGTTTCATCTCTATGCCATGAGCACACCGCGTAAGCAGAAGAAAAAAGCAATCAAGCCGGCGCGAAAGGACAGTCGTGCCTCCGCGGACGCGGCTGTCACCCCGTCGATCTTTGGCGGCTCATTGCTGTCGCTCGAATCGCGCATCATGTTCGACGGGGCTGCTGTGGCCACCGCCAGCATCGTGAATACCGAACAAATCGTCCAAACCCAGGCTGAGGATTCCTTCTCGGATGGAGATGCCGCGACAACTGTCGCACCAATCGGAGAACCTTCCGCCACTGCTGATCAGGCTCTTTTCGATGCTCTGGCGGCGCTTGATATATCGGCCGCCCGCCAGGAGATGCTGTTTGTGTCCACGAGTGTACTCGACTACCAGCAGCTGCTCGACGGCATCAGCCCCAACGTCGAAGCGCACATACTCGGTCCAGCCCGCGATGGGGTCGAGCAGATGGCGGATATCCTTTCCAATCATACGGGCATTGATGCCATCCAACTGATCGTTGCTAGCACCGAAACCGAGATGCATCTCGGCGCCAGCTCTCTGACTCAAGACTCAATCAGCACGAGTTACGCCGAGCAGTTTCAACTGATCGGCCAGAGCCTGTCGACGGACGCCGAACTCCTGATCGACGGTAGGAGCTTCGGCCAAGGCGAAGCGGGGCAACTGACAATCGACACCTCGGTCAATCCCACCGCCGGCGATGCCGCCGCCAGCAAAGAGATTACGGGGCATACCACTGAGCACGCAGACTGGCTATTGGAAGTCACCACCGGGTCGATTGAGACCTCAAGCGTAATTAGCGAAACCACTGGTGGAGCGGTTGCCGGACAAGGAAACTTGATATTAGGCACTACAGTCGGCGTTCAGACAGACAACAGAGATAACAGAACGATCCAAGGCAATCTCATCGGCGCCGATGCCTTCGGCGCCGGATTCACCTCAAACGCTTTCGGAGTTCAGTTCCTCGAAAACTCCATCTATTCGAACACAGGGCTTGGCATTAACGTGGATGGCGTTTCAAGCTTGACGACGAACGACGCGCCGGCTGCTGCCGATTCCACGATCGACGTGATCAGTGGCGCACTCGCGCCGGCGCGCGTCGAAATCGTGTTTGTCGATACCTCGGTCGAGAACTACCAGGCGCTCATCGACGGCATCGACAATCCCGATGCACTGGTGGTGTTGCTTGATGCTTCCCGCGACGGCATGGAGCAGATCGTGGCGGCGCTTGGGCAAGTGGGGCGGGTGGATGCCATTCATCTGATCTCGCATGGCAACGAAGGAGAACTCAAGCTTGGTTCAACGGTTCTAACCGGCAACAACATGCAGGGCGAGTACGCCGATGAGCTTGCCGCCATCAAGGAGCATCTAACCGACGAGGCGGACATCCTGGTCTACGGCTGCAGCTTCGGCAAGGGCGAGGCAGGAGCGGCTGCCGCTGAAACGCTCGGGCGTCTGACGGGCGCGGACGTTGCCGCCAGCACCGATGCCACCGGCCATGCCGAGCTTGGCGGCGACTGGGATCTTGAACTGCAGCAGGGTTCCATTGAGACCGACTTGGCCGTCGATCACGATGCCCAGGACAGCTGGTCAGGATTGCTCGGTGTTGTCGACTGGGATACGCAGACTTGGACTGCCGGCATCGCCACCCCCGCCGTCCAGAATTTGACGCTCGCTGACGGCAGCACCGTCAGCGTGACGTTAACCCAAAATTCTGCTGGCACGCTGACCAGCGCGGCAACAAGTGCCAGTTACACCGGCGGTCTTGTGCCGGCGCAATCAGCTCTTCAACTGGGCATGGCCATCAATCCACCCACCGATACCATCACGGTCCGCGTAGATTTCAGCAGCCAACCGGGCGGCAGCGTCAACAACGTCAGCATGACGTTATTCGACGTCGACAATGCTGAATATGCCGTATTCAGCAGCAATCTGGGCAATCCCACTTCCGCGACCGTCAGTGCGACCAACACCTTCAATGGAACCAATAGGGTATCAGGTAATAACACCGGCGCAAATCAGACTACCGGCGATGGCAATACCACGGTGACATTTAACCAGACCGGAATTACCTGGGTCGAGTTCACGTACGGCAGTACCTCCAATGCGGCCCCGATCGTGGTGCTTCACGATGTCCTGTTCAACAGCATCGCCGATGCCAACGGTCCGAAACTGGATCTGAACGACAATGATGCTTCTGTTTCCGCGAGCGACAATTTCAACACCCTCGCTTACAACAATGCGTCGGGTGGGACTGTGCCCTGGGCCTCCAATTGGATAGAGGTGGATGCCGCCGGCGCGGGCGCGGGCGCCGGCGAAGTTCGAGTCGTTGATGTCCTCGCAGGGGCAGGCGTCGATGGCGAAATCCGTATCGGTAGGGACACGAATACGGTTTCGAGCATCCAGCGTTCGGTTGATTTGACCAATTACGTCAACCCCACGCTTTCCTTCAACTACAACACCAGCGGGACGTTGGAGGCTGGAGACACGTTGGTGGTGGAAGTTTCCAGGAATGGCGGTGTTTCTTTCACCACATTGCAGACATTTGCCGACGATGGTACTGGCACAGCGAGTCTGAGTCTGGCCGGTTATGAATCAGGCAATACCATCATCCGTTTCCGAGTAACCGGTGGTTATACCGCAGCCGATGAGTTTTTCTTTGCCGACAACATCACTGTTTCAGCGGAACCGACCGGATTCTCCAGCGCCTATACCGAAGGTGGCGCAGGCGCAGCGATCAGTGATACCGATGTGGTCATCACCGATGCCAACAGCGCCAATATGTCGGGCGGCAAGGTGTCGATCATCACCAACTTCACGGCTGGCGACACGCTGAGCTTCACCAATGTGGGCAGCGTATCCGGTAGTTATAACTCCGGGACTGGTGTCCTGACCATCACGGGCACCGGGACGATTGCGGAGCATCAAACTTTTATCGCCGGTATACGCTACAGCAGCAGCAGCGACGACCCGACCTTGGGCGGCGCAAGAACCACACGCATCATCAGCACGAGCGTGCAGGACCAGACCACGCTGAATCCCAGTAACATGGTGTTCAGCACAATCAGCATTACAGCGGTGAACGACGCGCCGAACATCGTGGACGCGACGGTGGCCGTCAACGAGAACAGTGCCAACGGGAGCGCGGTTACGAACGTGAGCGACAGCTTCACCGGGACGGATTTAGACCGGGACGGCCAGGCGATTACCTACAGCATCACGGGCGGCAACACGGGTGGGGCCTTCGCCATTAATGCCGCGACTGGCGCGATTACCGTCGCCAACAGCGCCGCCCTCGACTACGAAACCACGCCCAGTTTTACCCTGACCGTGACGGCCAGCGACGGCACGCTGTCGGATACCGCGGCGATCACGGTGAACGTGACGAACGTCAATGAGGCGCCGGTGCTGGGGGGCGATGCGACGGTGAGCGTGGCGGAGAACCAGACCGGTGTGGGACAGTTATCTGCTCAGGACACGGATGCAGGAGACACGGTGACCTACAGTTTGAGCGGGGCGGATGCGGCGCTGTTCAGCATCAATGCGACGGGGGTGGTGAGCTTCCTTGCGGCGCCGAACTTCGAGAGCGCGCCCGGGCCGTTCGCGATCACGGTGACGGCGACGGATGTGGGCGGCTTGCTCGACACGCAGAACGTCACGGTGAACGTGACGAACGTCAATGAGGCGCCGGTGCTGGGGGGCGATGCGACGGTGAGCGTGGCGGAGAACCAGACGGC
>JANNIV010000338.1:0-5798 GCA_031405355.1 Nitrospira sp. | reverse complement strand
CACGCATTCCAAACGAAGCAATACAGGCCGCGGTTGAAAAAAGTTTCGAGAGGGCTATGAAGGAAACGCATGCTTCTTTCTTTAATGCGACTTTGTAGCGATGCGCGAGCGTGGCCCTTCTGATTTTTTGTACCTCTATTTAGGGGAGTGGCCAAGGCTACCTTTTACTGCGCGCATCGAACGAGCACAGTTTTATCGTGCGCGTTCTGCGAGCAAGAAGGGCACCTGGCCGCTTCCCTCTATCCTTCTAAGGGCGCGCGTTGCGCGAGCAAGGAGAGCAACCTCCTTGCCCTCCTCTCGCCTCTTATGGCATCATGCCACCCTCTTGGAGACGAGCGTGGAACATTTGCTCGAATACGCCGGTTCGGTGCATATCTTTCTTGGACCCTACCGCGGGAATCCGATTGCCTTGTATTTGAAGCGGACGGAGTCCGGGTGCCAGATCGGCCCAAAAGCCTATCCGTGGAATGACGTCGTAGGGAGTGGTGAGACGCCGAATAAGGCGGCCGCGGATTTCGAAGAGAAATGGAAAACGAAGGGTCTCTCGGCGGATATGTACTCCGGCCCCTCATGGGAAGGAGACATCAAGCCTGAGAAACCTGCTCCCCCCCAAGCCGCCCGCTGCTCCCAAACCAGCCGTATCTGCTGCATCAGCACCAGCGGGCCAGCCAGCCGAGCCCGCAGTCGCTCCAGCTGCTTCTGTCGATAGCGCACCAGCTCCTGCCCAAGCCTTGGCAGCTCAGCCTACAGACAAATCGAACTAATCCCCTGCAGGATGCTGAAAAAGTCCGCCAGCTTCGTTCTCGCATCGCTCAGAGGCTCAACGTACCGAAGCGTACGCCTCGCCCCTTCGCTCGCTGCGGCCTTGCTGGACAGCCTTTTTGAGCATCCTGCCTAGCGTTTTTCCATTGCGCCATCTGTGCGAACCATTGGTGTTCTCGCGTGAGAACATAGTTTTCCGAAACCTGCTAGAGGAACGTTATGGAAGGCGGTCGTCAGGAGGAGAGCTGGCCAGTTTGCTGTGCTTCAGGCCATAGCCCATGTAGACCGCGATGCCGATGGCAGTCCAGACGGCGAACCTGATCCAGGTTACCCACGGGAGAAAACTCATGAGGCCGAGGCAGGCCAACATGCCCAGAATGGGGACGACCGGCATGAAGGGAAGCCGGAATGGGCGGGGCTGGTTGGGTTTTGTGTAGCGCAGGACCACAACACCGATACAGACGAGGACAAACGCAAAAAGAGTGCCGATGTTCGTCATATCCGCCGCATCGCCGATGGGGATCAGGGCAGCGAGGGTGGCGACCCCGATGCCGGTGAGAATGGTGGCATAGTGAGGCGTACCATAGCGCGGATGCACGGTGGACAGCCAAGGGCTCAAGAGGTGATCGCGCGACATGGCAAAGAATACCCGGATCTGACCCAGCATCATCACGACGAGCACGCTGGTAATGCCAGCCACAGCCCCGATCGCCACAATCGCCGCTCCCCACTTGAAGCCCACCTTACTCAGTGCATCGGCCACCGGCGCATGGATATCGATCTGCGTCACGGGGACCAATCCGGTCAGGACAGCGGCCACGGCAATGTAGAGGACAGTGCAGATACTGAGTGAGGCAATGATCCCGATCGGCAGATCCCGCTGAGGGTTCTTGGCCTCTTCTGCGGTGGTTGAGATCGCGTCGAATCCAATATAGGCAAAGAATACGATCGCCGCTGCGGCGCCGACGCCGGCGAATCCCTGAGGCATGAAGGGCGTCCAGTTGTCGCTATTCACGGCCGGCGTTCCCACGGCAATGAAAAAGAGGATGACCGCGAGCTTCAAGCACACAATGATGCCGGTTGCGCGGGCGCTTTCTTTGATCCCGATCACGAGAATCACGGTGACGAGCAGCACGATAATCGCGGCGGGAAAATTCGCCACGCCTCCGTCCGGTCCTCCGGGTGGATGGGTGGCCCAGTGAGGTAATTCAATCCCCGCTAGCCTGAGCAGATTGTTGAAATAGCCGGACCACCCAATGGCGACGGCGACACAGGCGATACCGTATTCGAGAATGAGGTTCCAGCCAGTAATCCAGGCCAGGAATTCTCCCAACGTGGCGTACGAGTAGGTATAGGCGGAGCCGGCCGCGGGAATCATGGTGGAAAACTCTGCATAGCAGAGCGCTGCAAAGGCGCAGGTTAGGCCGGAGAGTACGAAGGATAGAATAATGCCAGGTCCTGCTCCTGGCCGGTTGGCATCGCCAACGATGGCGGTGCCGATTAGAACGAAGATGCCGGTGCCGATGATCGCGCCAATGCCGAGCGCAGTCAGATCCCAGGCCGTGAGGGTCTTTTTTAAACGATGATCGGGATGGTCTGCGTCCGCGAGGATCTGTTCAATGGACTTGGTTCGGAAGAGTCGGCTGATCACCGAACCTCCTCAGCCCACATGGAGGGCAAATGGCGCAGGGCGATTGATGAGTTTCGGTTCCACATGGTGCCAAGTATAGCAGGCCTTCTCTTTAGAACAGCCGCGCGAGACGCGCGAAACGGACGACGGTTGATCTGGTTCATCTGGTTAGTCTCGTTCAACCAAACAAACCAAACAGACCAAATAAACAAGAGAAACCATCCGGATCATGCGCCACGGTCTGTCGCGCGGGCGGCGCGCAGAAAGGCTTCGAACAATCGCCGATGGAGGGGATGCCGGTCGAAGAGAAATTCCGGGTGCCACTGAATACCGAGAAAAAATCGGTTGGCTGGAGATTCGATTGCCTCCACGATACCATCGGGGGCCAGAGCGCTGGCGATCAGTGACGGGGCGACGGCCTTGACCGACTGATGGTGGGAGCTATTCACTCTCATTGATATCGACCGTACGATGCGACGGAGCAGGCTGCCTGATGTGACAGCGACGGTATGACTCAGATTCGTCGCGCGATTTTGTTGCCGATGCTGGATGGCGGTCGAGACTTGGGATGCAATATCCTGAAACAGACTGCCGCCGCAGGCGACATTCATGGCTTGCATGCCTCCGCAGATGCCGAGCAGCGGGAGATCTGCCCGTCTTGCCAGGCGAACGATGTCCAGCTCAAAACTCATGCGGCGTTCGCTCACGGTGCTGAAGGGATAGCGCTGGCGTTCACCGTACAGTGACGGTGGAAGGTCCGGCCCGCTTCCGGTCAGGAGGAGGCCATCGAGTTGTTGTAAGAGTCGGCGTCTCGTCGCCCGATCTGCGTGGAGCGGAAGCACCAGTGGGATGCCACCGAGTTCTTCGACGGCACGAATGTAGCGTGCGCGCAAAAAATAGGTGGGCTCGCGCCCACCCCATTCCTTCCGATCACCGGCGTTGAAGTCTGGTGTGACGCCGATGATGGGCTTCATCGGCTAGCGGATGGGCTCCGGAGCATGGACTGGCGCATCGTTCGAGTCAGCGACTCCCAGGAAGCGGATGGGCCGATTGCCTTGTAGATGATCGGGGGTAATGATGTAGGTGCCGTAGAGGCTGGTGGTCCAAATACTCTTGGCAGCGTTTTCATTTCCGCCTGAAAATACATAGGCGAGTCCCCCGACAATGCCGCCGCTGATGGCAAATGCGGCTTTCAGTGGAAAATATAACAGGGTGGAAGCGCCGGCAGCGACCTGCATGCCCGCGCTCGATGTGTCTCCTCCCTCGGTGTTTACGGTTGACGCGGAGCCCGTGCTTTCTTGGCTCCATGCAGCCGGCGCCATAGTGAAGGTGCAGAGGGCCAGGAGCAGGAAGGTCAGGACCAATTTGAAGCTGGTAGCCTCACGATGGCGATTGGGTAACGATGAGCAGATGTTCACAGGTAATCCTCCTTTTTCGTCAGAGCGAACTGAGCGGCAGTGGTTGACTCCAGGGCGCTCTTCCATAATTCAGTAGTAGTGCGGTTATAACAAATTCAACTGTGAATGCAAACCCCCTGCCATACCAGGCTGGAGTGTCTTATGGGGCAGTGGCGTCTCTTGGTGCGAGATCCAGTTCAGCTGCAATGTACGATGTAATGAAGTTCGTCCGCTTGATGACGGCCTCCCTGACTTCAGCGATCCATGTGTCGGCTGCGAGGCATTGGTTCTCTTGCGTGATGCCGGACTGCAACGCCAGGTCCAGCTTGCACCAACAGACTGCTTGGATAAAGAGCTCATGGGCTCGTTCCTGTTGAAATACTCGATCTGCATCTGTGAGATCGGCTAGGGCCAGGGCTGACCAGCGGGGGAATTCAACGTCGGTGCTGAGCCGATCGATCTGGCTCTGAGTGATATCGACGGCGACCTGGACGCCACCCTTCCAACTCCGCTTCTTGACGTTAAATACGCAGGAGGAAGTGAAGGGTTTCCCCTTCACTGGCTGTGGTCCGACAAACAGAGTCACGCGGAACTGGGAAGGCTCTGGGGCATGCTCAAGTGCCATGGTGGGCATTGTAGCATGACTCCCGATCTTAGCCGTCATCTCATTGACGGCTTGGTAGTGCGACGATAAGATGCTCTCTACCATGACCACAGCCATCTATCAGCGTGTCAGCGAAATTCAACAGGCATTGCGCGATGCCGAGATCAGCGGCTGGCTCTTCTACGATTTCCGGGGGAGCGACCCCCTCGCCTATCGCATACTCCAGCTCGATCCGAGGCTTCATGTGACGAGGCGGTGGTACTACTGGATTCCGGCGCAGGGGGCTCCGGTTAAACTGTTGCATCGCATCGAGCCGCACGTACTGGACACGTTGCCGGGTCAGGCTGAGTACTATGTATCGTGGGAGCAGCAACGGCAGATCCTTGGACGGCTGCTCGCCGGCGGGCTCCGTGTCGCCATGCAGTATTCCCCGTTGAATGCGGTTCCCTATGTATCGCGTGTGGATGCCGGCACGATCGAATTGATCAGAAGTTACGGCGTCGAGGTGGTCAGTTCAGCGGATTTGATTCAGACGTTTGAAGCGCGTTGGACGGATCGTCAACTCGAATCGCATCAGTTTGCCGCCGCGGCGCTTCGGCGCATTGTCGACGAGACATTCAGCCATGTGCATGAGGCGGTCACGCAAGGGCGGAACCTCACGGAATATGGAGTGCAGCAATTTATTCTGGCTCGTATAGGCGAGGCCGGGATGGTCACGTCGAGTGCACCGATTGCCGCCGTCAATGCCCACAGTGCCGATCCCCATTATGGTCCGGCAGAGATTGGGTCTGCCGATGTCCCTCGCGATGCGTTGCTCTTAATCGATCTCTGGGCCAAACGAGCGGAAGCCGGTTCGGTCTACGCCGATATTACCTGGACTGGCTATGTCGGTCGGATAGTTCCGATGAAACAGCGCGAGGTATTCGACATGGTCCGGCAGGGGCGGGACGCGGCCTTGACCTTCGTTCGGACTGAAATAGCTGCCGGCCATCGCCCATTCGGCTGGGAGGTCGACGACGCCTGCCGGCAGGTCATCCAACGTGCTGGCTATGGCGACCAGTTCGTCCATCGCACAGGCCATTCGATCGGCGAAGAGGTTCATGGCAACGGCGCCAACATCGATGGTTTGGAGACGCAGGACACCCGCCGTCTGATGTCGAGAACCTGCTTTTCCATCGAGCCGGGAATCTACCTGCCCGGCGAATTTGGGATCAGAAGTGAATTGGACGTCTACATCGCCGAGCGCGAAGCGTTGGTGTTCGGGTTGCCCTTGCAAAATGAGATCATCTCCATTTTCTAGCCCCTACCCCCTTTCTTGACAGTGCCTCCTGCAGGCCTATAGAGTTGATTCGGTTCTCGGTAACGCAAGGCCCTGGGCGATTGACCGGATCTAGGGAAAAGGACC
>JANNIV010000337.1:0-2253 GCA_031405355.1 Nitrospira sp. | reverse complement strand
GAAGGACAGGAATCGGTGGTTCGGATTGCGAGAAGCGTCTTTGCATCTGCCGAAAAATCGTCCGATCAGGTGACGATGGATCTTCTGACCCAACGCATGCAGGTTCATGAGAAAACTGCCTGGATGCTCCGGAGCCTTCTCGAGTAGCGGGGATATCGTCCAACCAAGCGCTTGCGCAGACCGCGGCCAGTAAGGAATAGCTTAATGGACCCGGTTGCTCAGCGCCGGCGTTGTGCGATAAAAAAACGGTGGTGTGCCGTTAGACCCCCCCTGAGCTCGGTGCAGGAAGAAGAATAAAACGGTTTTTCAATGCGTCAATGCTGGCTCCAAAGTTAATGTGAAACTCCGCCCCATTCATTACCAGAGCGGGAACCGACTTGACCCCGGCCGCTTCCGCTTCTTTCACAAGAAGTCGAACAAGACGCCTCTTCGCGAGCGTGAGATCGCTGAGGCGCGACTGAAGGAGGTCAAAGATGCATACGCATGATCAACTCGTCAAGAAGCTCATGCGCCGCCCGGGCGTGCGTGTGGAGGTGGAACGTATTGAGCGCGAAGAGTCTGTGCTGCTCGATGCCTTGCTCAAGGCACGGCAAGAAGCGGGGCTTACTCAAGGACAGGTGGCGGCTCGAATGGGGACGCACGCGCCGGCTATCGCTCGTCTGGAGCGGGCGCTTGCCAGTGGGAAGCACTCCCCATCGATTGCAACGTTGCGCAAGTACGTCAAGGCTTGTGGCAAGCGCCTGGTGCTTCGAGTCGCATGAGACACCTGATCCGTTCGATCGAGCAGACGATTTGAGGTAAAAAAAGGGGCGTGCCGTGAGGCACGCCCCTCTGATTTTAGTGCAATCAACAGGCTGAAACGGTTACTTCAATGCGTCGATGCCGGCGCCGAAGTTAATGTGGAACGCCGCGCCATTCATCACCAGAGCCGGAACCGACTTGACGCCGGCTGCTTCGGCTTCTTTCACCCGCGATTTGTTCGTACCGAGATGGACGTGTTCCACGTCATATTTCGTCGGATCCAGAGCGTTGGCGACGCTGTTCTCGGCTGCGACGCACACCGGACATCCTGCGTGGTAGAAAGTTGCTTTGGTTTTCATTGTGATCTCCCTTCAAAGGTAATGGTTTTGTTGATGTTACTGCAACCGCTTTAGCGTAGAAGCACCTCTACGCTCAGGCAGCACTTTTCAGTTCTCCTGCCACCTTGTCGGATAACCTACTGACAATCTGACAATGAAATCAATAGAAAAATTCCGCCCTGGGATTACCGGATAACCTGAATCGCTTTCCATCGTTCCGATCGGTAGCGCCAGAGTAGCAGCCCCATTCGGACCGTCCAATCCGCAATCATGGCGCTCCAGACGAAAAGTACATCGAGGGCGAGCCAGGGGCCTGCGATGGCCGCGAGGGGCAGGCGGATTCCCCACATGCCGACTGTCGTTGCCACCATGATGAATCTGGTATCGCCGGCTCCACGTAACGATCCGGCCAGGACCATGGTGAGAGCGAGCGGCACCTGGAGGATGGCGACGATGCGCAGGAACACTGTGCCGAGTTCGACGACGGCTTCGTCGTTGGTAAAGGCACGGAGCAGTGCATAGGGGAAGAAAAAGAACAGCAGGCCCATCGAGGCCATCGCGATGCCAGCCAGGCGGTTCGCCTCCCAGTTTTCAAATTTTGCCCTGACATATTTTCCCGCGCCGATACTCTGCCCCACCATCGTGGCTGCCGCGATCGCGAAGCCATACCCCGGCAGGAACGAGAGGGATTCGATCGACAAGCCGACTTGATGGGCGGCGTAGGTCACAGTGCCGTAAAGCAGGACGATTTTGGTGTAAAGAATAATCCCTGCCTGTTGAAATATCCGCTCACCGGAAACCGATGCTCCAATCTGCCAAGTGGAGCGCAAGAGATCACGTCGTAGGTGGAGTGATTTTTTGAAAAGCTTTCGGCAGGTCCAGAGGAGATAGGTCACGCCCGTTCCTTCTGCGATACCCGCAGCAACGGCTGCTCCGGTGATACCCAAGGCAGGGAATCCCCAGAGTCCATAGATCAGTGGATAGGCGATCGTGAGATACAGGAAATTCACCGCGATCAAGGCGTACATCGGAGTTTTGGTGTCTCCAGTGCCTTGAATAATCGAAGAGAGGACCTGCAAAAAGATCGTGCAGGGAATGACCAGGAAAATGAAGTTCGAGTAGGGAAGGGCCAGCGCGATGACATCGTGTTCTGCGCCCAACAGTTCCATGATGA
>JANNIV010000336.1:0-2170 GCA_031405355.1 Nitrospira sp. | reverse complement strand
AAGGACATCATGGACGACCCTGATGCGGCGGACGAGCGCAAAGTACTGGACGCCTACCTCTCCCTCATTGACAAAGAAGCGGCCACCAGCGTGAAGGTCAAAGACGCGCAGGAAGCCCTCATGGCCAAGGTCGCGGCGAAGTATGGCAAGCTCACCGAGGACGAGATCAAGGCGCTCGTGGTGGGCGACAAATGGCTGGCCACGCTGGCCGCCGCCGTGCAGGGCGAACTGGGCCGCGTGTCGCAGACGCTCACCGGACGCATCAAACAACTCGCCGAACGCTATGCCACCCCGCTACCGAAAGTCACAGATGAAGTGACAGCCCTCGCCGCTCGCGTGGACGAACATCTCAAGAAGATGGGGGCGCAGTGGAACTGAAGCCCGGCTATTTATGCCCACCAGGGTACAAGCAGACCGAGGTGGGCGTGATTCCGGAGGAGTGGAAAAGTTCGACCGTTCGCGGTCTCGCTTCATCAGCACGTAACGCAATAGTTGGTGGCCCGTTTGGATCGGACCTCGTATCCCGCGACTATGTGGAACACGGAGTTCCTGTCATTCGCGGCCAGAACATGAGCGGACAGTGGGTTTCAGGGACCTTCGTTTTCGTGACGTCTGCAAAGGCCAAATCACTTGAAGCAAATCTGGCTCGTCCTGGAGACATCGTTTTTACACAGCGAGGAACGCTTGGCCAGGTGAGTCTGGTCCCAGGGAAGCCCTTTGAGTCCTACTTGGTTTCCCAAAGCCAGATGAAACTCTCTGTGAATCGAGAGGTCGCCGATCCGCTCTTCTTTTTCTACGTCTTCACAAGCGAGAAGCAGCAGGAGTTGATTTCTGGAGGTACGATCCAAACTGGAGTTCCTCACATCAATCTCGGCATACTTCGCGACATACCTGTTCAACTTCCTCCACTCCCGGAACAACGCGCCATCGCGGGAGCGTTGAGCGATGTGGATGCGCTGATCGGCTCGCTGGATCAGCTCATCGCCAAGAAGCGCGACCTCAATCAGGCCGCCATGCAGCAGCTCCTCACCGGCCAGACCCACCTTCCCGGCTTCCACGGCGAGTGGGAGGTGAAGCGGTTGGGGGATGTTGCCGCACTAAATCGTCTGCACGTGACTCCGGCCAGCCTGCCAACTCAGATGTTCGTTCATTTCAGCTTGCCCGCATTCGACGTCGGAAAGGTTCCGGTTACCGAACCTGGATCTGCTATTGGGAGCAATAAGTTCAGAGTGCCTCAAGGAGCTGTTCTCGTTTCTAAGCTGAATCCGCGGATTCCTCGGATATGGGCACCCGACGACATTCCGCTGGAGGCAATCGCATCGACCGAGTTCTTGGTTCTCACGCCAAGAGAAGGAACATCGCGAAGGTTCCTGTTTGTCCTTTGTTCATCACCGTTGTTTTGCGAGCAGATGGAGCTGGCGGCAACTGGAACAACCGGGAGCCACCAAAGGATAAGTCCCGGTGGAGCATTGAGCCTTAAGGTGCCAGTGCCGGTGGATGTTGAAGAACAAACCGCCATCGCCGAGGTGCTGTCGGACATGGACGCGGAGCTTGAGGCATTGGAGCAACGCCGCGACAAGACTCGCGCCCTCAAGCAGGGCATGATGCAGGAATTGTTGACGGGAAGGACGCGCTTGGTATGAAACCGCTGCGAATCTTCATCAGCAGCGTGCAGAAGGAGTTTGCCGAGGAGCGGGCCGCGTTGCGGGACTATCTGCGTGGCGATGCGCTGCTGCGTCGATTCTTCGAGCCGTTTCTCTTTGAGGAGGCGCCGGCTGCCGACCGTCGGGCGGACGAGCTGTATTTGGATGAGGTGGAACGCTGCGATCTTTACGTGGGTCTGTTCGGCAACGACTACGGGGTTGAGGATGCAGCGGGCCTTTCGCCGACCCACCGGGAGTTCGACTTGGCGACCCGGCTGCGCAAACATCGGCTGATTTTCGTCAAAGGGGCCGATGACCGGCAGAAGCATCGGAGTATGCAATCGCTGATCCAGCAGGCCGGGGCGCAGGTGATCCGTCGCCGGTTCGTGAGCGCCGCCGAACTGATTACCGGACTCTACGCCGCGTTGGTGCAGTACCTCGAACGCCGGGAGCTGATTCGCACTGGTCCCTTCGACTCGGCTCCCTGCCCGAAAGCCACCCTGGCCGATCTGAACGAGGAGCGGATG
>JANNIV010000335.1:0-1685 GCA_031405355.1 Nitrospira sp. | reverse complement strand
ATAGAAATACGCACGAGGTGGACCACCAGCAGGAATCCGTAGACGACGCAGAAGAACTTGAAGGTCGCGCGGTAAAAGTCCGACAAGAGGATGGGGAGACAGAGCGCGAAGAGTAGGCTGGCGATCAGCGTTACGAAGGTCAACCGTTTACAGAATTCATGAGACGCTTCCTTCCCGATGAGTTTCAGCGCACGGGCATAGCGATCGGCTCGTTGCAATCTGGCTGCCTTCACGGCTTCCTCGCTTATCCCCCAATAACGGAGATAGCAATACCCGCCAAGAATGAACAGCCACGGCGATGCCCATAAGGGCCAGTAGGCCGGACCTCCGTAGAGGTCACCGCTGATCAAGGCGGCGCAGACGGGAGCGTAGAGCAACCCTAACACCAACGGCAAAATACGCTCATCCTTCGGACGCTCTCCCTCCGGTCCGCCATGAATCAGTTCACGCTCGAACAGCGGGTAGCCGTATTTGAGGACCACGAGCGCGATGGCTGCGCTCATGGTTTTGTCCGGAACATAACGAATCCAGTTCTGGAACCAATTCACAATCCACCAACTCAGACTGTCCCCCCAAGTAATTCCGAACAAGGATTCGATGTAAAGATGCGCCATCTGCTCCCATTTGAGCACGCGCTGGCTCACCGATTCTGCCACGTCGGGGTTCAAGGCAAAGGTCATTTGCTCATGCAGCGCCGATTGGATGAAGATACCAGGCAAGCTCATGACGATGGCGCCGCCGACGCCAAAGACATAGAGGAACCAGCCGTGTGACAGAGCGGAATTGCGACCGGTCCTGAGATATTTTTGAAATCCTATTTGTCTGGCCATCCAGCCCCAATACAACGCGCCGGCAATGTTGACCAGTGACCAGGGGAAAAGCACCACTTCTCCGCCGTTTTCAGGAAACAACAACCAGTTCACGATGGAACTGGATATAAGGGCCACGATAGCTCCCCACCAAGGACCCAAAAGGAACGCAACCAGCGCCGTTCCTGTCATATCGAGATAAAGAATACTCTCCAGATGGCGGCTCAACGTCAACCCAACATAGTTGAGAAGCAGCCCGGCTGCGACAATGACACTCGTTTCGTACAAGAGGAGATAGGAAGCCCCACGGAGGGGTTTTGACGAATA
This sequence comes from Nitrospira sp., assembly GCA_031405355.1. Classification (GTDB taxonomy): domain Bacteria; phylum Nitrospirota; class Nitrospiria; order Nitrospirales; family Nitrospiraceae; genus Palsa-1315. Next base: position 549 of record JANNIV010000335.1, on the reverse strand, counting down.
AAAGCTGGATTCGGAAGACGAGTCGGAGACCGGACGCTCGGTTGGAGCAGGCGATTTGCGCCCCTTCTTCGACGTCATTCGATTCTTGATGTCCAGCAACCTATCCATGATGCTCAACATCGCTGCGACAAAGCCTGCCACAGTGCCGCCGAGCATAAGTAAGTCTTTGCCGAAATCTTCAAGCATGAGGGAGTTCCCTTATTGTACCGGTAGCCATTCTAGCCACGAAGGGATATCCCCGCCAGCAAAAGTCCAGAAGCCGACAAGCCGAACTGGTTCATTTGGTCTATTTAGTTGATCTGGTCTATTTGGTTCATCTGATTCAAGCAAATAAACAAAACAGACCAAACAAACCAAACAACGGTTTTTTATACCGGTGGATCGTTTTGAACGGCTTGGTCTGACGGAGCGGCTTTTGTGGTTACTTCCGACCAGACCTGCGACCGTTGTTGAAGGTGGTGAGAGACCTCGGCGCCGATCAGCAAGAGGGCCGCGGAGTAGTAGACCCATAAGAGCAGCAGAATGACTTCCAAGAGAGATCCATAGAGT
>JANNIV010000334.1:0-7528 GCA_031405355.1 Nitrospira sp. | reverse complement strand
TCCCTAAAATCTGATCCATCGAACCCAGGCGGCTGACTTGCTTTAGCTGGGCACTGAAATCCTCCAGCGTAAGTGTGTTGCTGGTTAGCCGTTTTTGCGTCTCCTCTGCCTGCTCACGAGAAAAGGTCTCTTGCGCCTTTTCGATCAGCGAGAGAACGTCGCCCATTCCAAGGATGCGCGAGGCCATCCGATCGGGATGAAACAACTCCAGCGCATCGAGCTTCTCGCCCACACCCAAAAACTTGATCGGCTTGCCGGTCACCGCCCGGATAGACAGCACCGCCCCGCCACGGGCATCGCCTTCAACCTTGGTCAGAATGACGCCGGTCAGCCCGATACGTTGATCGAATTGACTGGCCATCGTCACCGCGTCTTGGCCCGTCATCGCATCGGCCACCAAGAGCACTTCCTGCGGTTTCACGGCGGCTCGCACAGCCACCAATTCCCCCATCAACTCATCGTCAATGTGGAGACGCCCGCCGGTGTCCAGTACGACGAGATCGCACCCCTGGTCCCGTCCCCGTTCCACACCAGCCTGGCAGATGCGGACGACATCGGATTGGACAGCCCGTGCCTGATCGGCGCGATATACATCGATGCCAAGATCTCGTCCTAGACTCGCCAATTGGTCACCGGCTGCCGGACGACGAGGGTCTGCCGCAACCAGGAGAACCCGTTTCCCTTGAGCCTTGAAATATCGCCCGAGCTTGCCGCACGTCGTCGTCTTTCCAGCGCCTTGGAGCCCCACCATCATGACGACAGTCGGGGGATTCGAGGCCAGAGCCAGGCCGGCTCGCTCGCTGCCCATCATCTCCCGCAGCTCTTCCCACACGACCTTGACGACCTGGTGCCCAGGCGTCAAACTCTTGAGGACTTCCTGCCCAACGGCCTTCACGCGGACCCGCTCGATGAAATCCTTGACGATCTTGAAGTTGACGTCGGCTTCGAGCAGCGCGAGACGAACTTCTTTCAACGCTTCCGCGATGTTCTGTTCAGTGAGCACTCCAGAACCGCGAAGCTTCTTGAAAATATTTTCGAATTTTTCGCTGAGAGCGTCCAGCATAGCGCCACAAAGAAAAAGGCAATCGAAGCCTTAATCCCACATCTCCGATCGCCTAGAAAACTCTAGCAAAAGAGCATCGGGGAGTCTAAAGGACGAGGGAGGTTGAAGTCAAGGAGCGTACTCCATCATATAGCGGATCAGATTCGCCGCGAAACCGAGGCGCTCATAAATAATGTGGGCCGACAAAGTGTACATTTTATTGACATGTCGTAGACCTTTCGCTAAGGTCCGACGATACCTCCGTAAGACTACGCAGAGAGCTATGAGGCAGATGCCGTGAAAAAATCACCTTTGATTCTAGTCATTTTCATACTCATCGGTGGACTATTGGGTGGAGTACTGGGAGAAATTCTCCGGGTCATGGCCCCGCACGGCACAATTCAATCGATCTTCGCCACCAGTTATGCCCTCGGTATCACCGAGCCACTGACCATCGATCTGGTCCTCATTAAGTTCACTATTGGCTTCCTCACCAAGATCAACCTCCTCAGTCTCATTGGGATGTTTTTAGGCATCTATCTATACAAAAACGTGTAGCAGCCCTCTGGCAGGATGCTGAAAAAGCCCTCCAACGTCGTTCTCGGTTCATCAAAATCCTCAACGTACCCCAGAGGGTACGCCTCCGGTTTTGATTCACCTGCGGCCTAGTTGGAGGCCTTTTTGAGCATCCTGCAACCTGCTAGATTTCCGGGTTCAATTCTAACTCTTTCAGCTTCAATGCTCGAATCCGGTTTCGGAGGGCTGCGGCCCGTTCAAATTCCAACTCCTTGGCGGCGGCTTTCATTTCCGTTTCCAGCCGTTTGATGATCTGTTCGGTCGCTTCCTCTGCTCCATAGATCGCCGGCGACTCCGCAGCCAAATCCAGTTGCATATCGTTCACTTCCGCCGTGGCATATTCGAGCGACAAGACGTCCTTCTTAATGCTCGTGGGTACGATGCCGTGCCTGGCATTATAGTCGGCCTGAATCGTACGCCGGCGCTCGGTCTCGGCGAGCGCCATGCGCATAGAATCGGTAACCGCATCACCGTACAAAATCACGTGGCCCCGCACATTCCTCGCTGCCCGCCCAGCCGTCTGGATCAACGATCGATAGGACCGAAGATAGCCTTCCTTATCCGCATCGAGAATCGCCACCAAGGTGACCTCGGGGAGATCCAACCCTTCACGCAGAAGATTGATCCCCACCAGCACATCGAACACCCCGCGCCGTAGATCCTGGATGATTTCAGCCCGCTCCAATGTCTTGATGTCAGAGTGCAGATACCGCACTTTGATGCCAAGATCGTGGTAATACTCGCTCAAATCCTCTGCCATACGCTTGGTCAAGGTGGTGATCAGCACACGTCCGCCCTGCGCCGTTTCAGTCCGCACTTCGCCGAGAAGGTGATCCACCTGCCCTTGGGCCGGTCGCACCTCGATAACCGGATCCATCAGACCGGTCGGGCGAAGGATCTGTTCGACAATTTCTCCAGCCGCATGCCCCAACTCATAGGAGCCTGGCGTTGCAGAGACATACACCGCCTGCTTGAGACAACGCTCGAACTCGGCGAATTTGAGCGGCCGGTTATCGATCGCTGAGGGCAACCGGAATCCGTACTCGACCAATGTGCGCTTCCGAGAATAGTCGCCCTCGTACATCCCGCCTACTTGGGGAATCGTCGCATGGGATTCGTCGACGATCAGCAGAAAGTCTTTGGGGAAATAGTCGATGAGTGTCGGAGGCTGCTCACCGGGGGCGCGGCCACTGAGATGCCGCGAGTAATTCTCGATGCCATGGCAGTATCCCATCGCCCGAATCATTTCAAGATCGAACTTGGTGCGCTGCGCGATCCGCTGGGCTTCCACGAGCTGATTCTGTTTCTTGAAATAGGCGACACGCTCGTCCAATTCTTCCTCAATGCCTGTAATCGCCTTCTCATACCGATCCGGGGCAATGAGATAATGCGTATTCGGGTAGACCGCGACTTTGGGAAGCTTCCTGAGCGACTTCCCCGTAAGCGGATCGATTTCGTGAATCGCGTCGACGACATCGCCGAACAACTCGATCCGCACGGATACCGCGTCATTCGAAGCAGGAAAGATCTCGATGACGTCGCCGCGGGCGCGAAAGGTGCCTCGATGGAAATCCATGTCATTGCGGGCATATTGAATTTCGACCAGCTTCGCCAGGATCTTCTCCCGCCTGATCTCCATCCCTTCTTCGAGGAATATCACCATCTCGTGATACACATCAGGCGACCCCAGGCCGTAAATACAGGAGACCGACGAGACGATCAGCACGTCGTTCCGTTGGAGCAACGCGGATGTTGCCGCATGCCGCATCTGATCGATGGCATCGTTGACCGACGCGTCCTTGGCAATGTACGTGTTGCTTTGGGGAATATAGGCTTCCGGCTGGTAATAGTCGTAGTAGCTGACGAAATACTCTACCGCATTGTGGGGGAAAAACTGTTTGAACTCTTGATAGAGCTGACCGGCCAGCGTTTTGTTATGGACCAGCACCAACGTGGGCTTCTGCACCTGCGCGACCACATTGGCCATGGTAAAGGTCTTGCCGGATCCAGTCACACCGAGCAGCGCTTGGTGCTTCCGTCCGATCGCAATCCCAGCCACCAACTTATCGATGGCCTGGACTTGATCTCCGCAGGGCTTGAATGGGGCTTCGAGTTGAAACGGCGGCATGGAAAGTTATCTTACCATCGGAAACAGCACGACGCGCAACCGGAGCGGCACGAAGTTCGAGGTTCTGGGTTCGAAGTTCAGAAAACCTCGAACTTCGAACCTCGAACCGTCTCACCTAATCCTGCGTTTCTCGTATCAATTCACAGATTAATATCGTGACCGCCTAGACCCACCGACCGAGGCTCCCGGCCTATGGACTGGCCCCCGGTTCTCACCTTCGCGGAAGCGATGTCCGGATGGTTCACCGCTTCGGCGGGGCCGTTGACGGTGCGACTGTTCTTCGCTGACTGGCATAGGGGCTGGTGCAGGAAGTGCAGCAAAGACTGGAAGCGCGAGTTTTTTCGTCTCGATCCGTAATTGTCTCACCATTCGCAGATACTCTCGCTCTTCTGACTGAGACAGAATCAAGTATGTTGCCCCTTCCTTCTCTGCCCGGCCAGTTCGTCCCGTCCGATGGACGTAGGAGTTTGGATTGGTCGGCAACTCATAGTGGATCACTTGGGTCACATCCTGAATATCGAGTCCTCTGGCTGCCACATCGGTCGCCACGAGCGAACGAAGACGACCGGCCCGAAAGGCGCCGAGTGTTCGTTCCCGCTGCGCTTGGCTGTGATTGCCGGTCAACGCACCGACCAAAGCCGGTTCTCCGCCCAAATGGGCCGCTAACCGTCGCACCTTATACTTTTGATCGCAAAACACCATCGACCTTCCCCCGGCCGTCGCGCTCTGGAGCAAGGTATGCACCAATTGCGTACGAGCCTGATCTCCTGGCACGACATAGTAGGCATGCACGATCGTAGTCGGCGTGCTGATCCCCGGATCGACCGAGATACGAGCGGGATTGCGCTGCATGGTCTGCGCGAGCGTTTGAATCTCCCCTGAAAATGTCGCGGAGAACAACAGCGTCTGGCGCTCAACCGGGAGAAGACGAATGATCCGTTGTATGTCCCTCAGGAACCCGCGATCCAACATCTGATCGGCTTCGTCCATCACAAGAAACGTCACGCCACCCAACTTCAAGTGGCCGGAACCGGCCAAGTCGAGCAACCGCCCAGGCGTACCGACCACCACCATCGGCGGTCGTTGCAGCGCACGGTAATGGCGCTCGATCGGCGTTCCACCGTATACCGACAACGAGGTCACGGATATCGGAGCATACTTGCGCAACTCCATTTCAATCTGAAGCGCCAATTCCCGCGTAGGCGCCAGCACCAAAAACTTCGGTCCGGACGCGTGACTCGGCCCGGACTTGGTATAGGGACCAGGCGCGGGCGCTGAGGCCTCCCGTCGCATGACCTGCTCGATTATCGGCAGCAAAAACGCCAGTGTTTTTCCGCTCCCAGTTTTGGCTTGCGCCATGATGTCCTGGCCTTTCAGCGCGAGTGGAATGGCAGCCTGTTGCACCGGCGTAGGTGTCGTCAGGCCCGCCTGTATCAGGCGCTGGGCAAGGGACTGGGGCAGATTCATATCAGCAAACGTAGGCATAGAACTCCTTGTAAAGAAACACTTCCTGGGACTGCACGGTCCGGCCTGATCGGAGGGCCGAGAAACGCATCACGTTGATGGGCAATTCTAGGAAGGAAATAGCGGGGCTGCCGGATGGCAGCCCCGACGTGTAAAACACTTGTTACGGCTTAGTACCGGTCTCCACCGCCGCCGCGACCGCCGCGTCCACCACCACCACCGCCGCCACCAGTACGTGGCTCCTGCGGGCGCGCTTCGTTGACGGTCAACGTGCGACCGCCCAACTCAGTGCCGTTCAACGCGGTAATCGCCGCCTGCGCTTCTGAATCCCCGGACATCTCCACGAATCCAAACCCGCGAGACTGACCGGTGAACTTATCTGTGATAATCCGGGATGATGTCACCGCTCCATGAACAGCAAACAGATCGCTCAGCTGCTGCTCAGTTGTGGAATACGGTAAACCGCCGACATAGATCTTCGAACCCATTGGGCTCCTCCTTTGAGAATATGTGTTGTCTTGGACTCGAGAACAAAGTGAGGAAGGAGTGGGCCGAAGACGCAAACACCATAGCGGCTCAAGGCTGGCTTCCGATCAAATTCCCGGGCAAAACCAAAACAACAACTGTCTTAGGCCTTGTCTCTCTCTGTGGTATCACCACCAGGCCTTTCGCGATGATACACGAGAGATACTCTACTCCTTAGCCCCTCCAAATGCAAGCAACAACGCAATCACGCGCGATGCCGTGCATCAGGCTAATAGGCAGCGGGAGCAGAAAGCGGGCGGTGAGAAAAAAGTGGAATGGCGTGTAAGCTGTCGAAATCCAGCGCAATTGGTCCGCGAACCAGGAGCCCGACTTGACCGGTTGCCAAAGATTGATCCTCAACCGTCACGGCGAGCTGTCCGTCAAAGAAAGTTTCGATAAAGTCTTTGCTGATGATGGTGTTCCGCTGAATCCGCAGCATATGCCAGGGAATAGCCTTGGGCGTGATCGACGACCGGCCGAGCCTCGTCTCCTTTCCATCCACCACTCGACTCACTTCCAACGTCTTCGCTGCAAGATCGACCACCACCGCATAGAAGTGTGTGGCATCTTTGAGCCCAAATACCACGCCGCCCACTCCTGCCGCAGCATCGACGGGAAACCGCATCCTGATCGACAGATCAGGATATTCATACTGAAACCCGTCGGCAACGATCAACCGGTAACAGCTGACAGCCTGACACGACGAATTCACAGCCAGAATGTTCGACGCTGAGGGGGCATCAGTATCCGCCTTGACCGTCCAATCCGCAGCCGGCCCCTCACCAAACCCCAGCATCGAGAAACCGGCAGGAGACTCACCAGACTTCTGCTGGTCGAAGGTCCAGCGATTAAATAAACCCCCTTGAGCCTGACCTTTCAGGTTAGCTTCTTTTTCAGTCCGGCTCTCTGCCTGAATTGCGTGGGACCGCTCGATACAGAAGCTCCCCTCAGCGGCTATCATAGCCGATACAAGCACAACAAAGACTCTGCTGATATATCTAGGCTTCACGCGCATACCACGTTCATTCGCATTTATCCTCTCAATTTCTTGTTATTGATGTGAGAGAAATCGCTCCCACTCTTAGCGGAAAACGCATGAACACCTCAGTCCACATAAGATGCAAAGGAAGCTTGTGCAACGGCTCAAAGAGCCGGCCTTGCCGCGGCCGATGACTACCGTGATCAAGCTCGACGAGAACCGCCAAGTCTGTTCTTGCCGGAAGCTGTCGCCGCAGCTGTTCCAGAAACAAAAAAAGTGACGCGGATCATTCCTCCCCCTTCTCTTTCTTCTCTTCCCTCAACACCATCGTGCCCTGCGCTTTACTGGCATTGAGGTCCATCTCCGGAACTTTCTTATGCACCAGGTTCTGATGGCAATCGATGCAGGTGGCCCCCTCCGTTTCCATCTTCTTGTGCGCGGCCTTCGCCGAGGCGCCGGGGGGCTTGGTATTCTTATGGCAATCCCGGCAGGTGACGCTGTCCCAATTCTTCAGCGACATGCGCGCGTAGTGGGCCATGATCTGCCGGCGCTCGTTGAACTTCTCGACCGTCGAGTAGTCGTACTGCATCTCCGCGAGCACGGCCCGCGTCCCGTCATACATGTGCGTCCAGAGAGCCAGGTGAAAGTTGCCCAAACCCTGGGGGACGTGGCAGTCCTTGCAGCCCGGGTCGGCCCCGAGCGCGCCATAGTGCGAGGACTTCTTCAGCTCTTCATACGGGTAGGTCTGGGAATGGCAGCTCACGCAGAACTCGGTCCTAGAGAGGGCGTGCTCCCCGCCGAATACCACGGCGAT
>JANNIV010000333.1:0-15996 GCA_031405355.1 Nitrospira sp. | reverse complement strand
CCAGGGCGCATGTCCTTACTCTCCTCGCAGAAATCTTTGCTCCATAAATAATGTGTCGAAGGACACCCACGTTGGTCTTGTGCTCCCGGAACAGAGGAAGGGATGGAGCCTGATGATCTTCTGTGCTCGCGCAACGCGCGGCCTCTGAAGGCCCTCGTTGGACGCGCGCAGTGGAAGATCCATCAGGCCCCATCCCTGAAGAGAGAATGAGCGAGTTTGGAAGGATGTGAAGGGAGCAGCCAGGTGCCCTCTTTGCTCGCAGAACGCGCGGCCTAGGAAGGCCCTCGTTCGATGCGCGCAGTCGAGGGCAGCCTTGGCCACTCCCTTCTAATACAATGGGACGGAAAATAAAAACTAAGCATACTCAGTGCGTCGTCCCCTTCGTCAATCGCTGTCCTTCGGATAAATACCATGCGGACAACGTAACTTGTGTCATGGCTCAGTCCTCCTCTTTGCTCACGGCCTCCCGCGGAGACTTGTTATGCGTATAACTTTTTAGCTCATTTAAAAGTGCCGCGTTGGCCTCTCGAATTTTCTGCGCGGTTTTGCTATCGAAGAAATCGGCAATTGCCTTAAAGCGGTCGTGCTTCCGCGTAAGATAAACGCTCTCTTCAACTCCGTCATAGAGCAAATGATAAAGTTTGACACAGGCTAGCCCGGTATAGCGAAAGTAATACGAAGGGTTCTTGCTGCGTGTTGATTTATGGATGGTCCTTACGGGTAATCCAAGATCGACTAAATGGCGCATGAGGTGTTCAATGAAATCCCTGGAGCCACTCACAAAACTCGCGCAAGGCTTGCGGGTGTTGTTGCCCTCCCAATAAACCGAGCCATCCCCGTCCCAGCAGCCTCGAATGAAATGTCTCAAAAACTCCGGCGGAATTTCAGGAAACTGTAGCGTGATACTTTTCTTTGGCGTGAGTCCCAATCGTTGGAGGTCAGCGTATATCTCCGCGTTGTCAATGCGGAAATGATACAGCGCACCCGCTATTCCTCTTTTTTCTGAGAACCCTAACCTCGCATTGCTATTTAGGAGGGCTATGACCTTCTCTAGAAGTTCAGGTTCCTTCTGACCTACAGTGACACGAAACTTGATGGGGCCAATCGGTTTAACGAGACATCCATCCGTATATATGACACCAAGCACATAGGCCATCGCAAACGTCCACGACTTGAAAAACGACTCATTGACATGCCGTCTCTCGTGACTGATTGCTTTGCCAGGGGAATAAACGTTGGAACTGTACGAAATCTTACCCTGCTCCAGGGCAAGATTCCTTGCTTCGGTCAGAGTCCTGCGGACAATTTTATGTTGCGTCAGAAGCTTGTGGATGTATTGACGAGTACAGTTAAATTGGCGTGCTATGTCGTTGAGTGATAGGCCGGATTTGTACTTCTGCGCTAAATCTTCTTTAGTAATAGGAATTGGGAGATGGCTTCCTACTCTCCGCGTGACGTGCGACTTGTGCCGCTTCTCCGCAGCAGCATCGTAACAGGATGCGCAGAGCCCTCTAGCTTTGTGATTATGTTCCTCAGTGCCACAGGACTTACATCTGTTGTGGCCTTTTGCCCAGCTCATCACGTGCCTAAATTCAGTGGTACGTGGCAACACAGTGCACGGGGAAGCGGCAGAATGGGCGAATCGAGAAGGGCATAGGAGTCTCGCAAGGAAGTCGGTTGTAGGCTGCGCGGCTGTGGATTCGCAACAGTAGGCAGAGTAGGCTACCAGTCAAGACAACCCTTGACCGTGATGGGAGGGCTGAATTCTCTGACGAAGCCGTGTGGTCAATAGAAGGGAGGAGTGATGACTGAACCAGCGATGCCTGCGTTCGACGAAAACGGATTTCTTTCCGGTCGAATTCACTCCTGGATTGACTCACAACGGGCGGCAAATAAAGACATTGTTGATCGTGCTCAGGAACTTAATCGAGACTGTCACAGCTTTCTTGATGGCCGTGCCGTCGATTTAGGAAACGGAAAGCAGATAGCAACCTCCCTCCTGTTCGCTAGATCCCTTGAACTGTATCAGTCCATCATTGTGGTATCTGAACGTGGCATGGCAGCGGAAACACGAATTCTGCTTAGAGCATTCATCGAAGCAAGTTTTCATTTCTTTGCCCTTCAGAGAGATCCAACGTACTTAGAAGACTATTTAGATCAATTTCTTATTCAGAAGAGGAAGTTACTTCAGCGGATTCGCCTATCGAAGTCTTCTCTGATGGAGAGCTTGCGGCAGGCTGCCACCGATCAATTGCTTCAGGAAACCGAGAAGGCCGTCACAAACGCAAAAGCACGGGCCATTTCAACAGAGGAGGTGGCAAAGCGTGCTCAGATGCACGATACCTACCTCACTGCTTATGCAGTTCTTAGTCATGCTGTGCATACTGGTGTTTCAGACATCGATCACTATATTCGTATCAACCATGCCACCAATGAAACCGAGGGATTCAAATACGGGCCATCAGAAGTAGAGTCAGTTCGAGCGATTTGCCTCAGCGGCATGACGTTGGCAGAAGCTCTAGAAATAGTCTCTCGGGATTGTGGCGAGAATCGCGCGGAGTTGTGTGCGGCACATAAGGAAGCATTTCAATTCTTCTTAGAAAAGGCATGAGGGACAAACAAAATGGTCGGGAATCTTTCCAATCGCTCTATTTAAAGGCTTCTCCGACGACCCTCCTTCGCGCGACGGGACCGAACTCCTCATGCCATCCACACCCCTAATCCCTAACCCTTCACGCATTTCGCGCCTACCGCTTACCTATTACCCCTCACTGCTTGCAACACGTAGAAGAAACTGGTCCGTTTGGTCTATCGGGTCTTTCTGGTTTATTTGGTCGATGAGCGGGATAGACACTACAACTCCTCACAGCGACAAACCATCCTGCAACAGGCTTGCTTTTTCGGATGTCTGGGCATAGCCTAACCGACAGAACTGGCTGGGAGGAGACAACATGGAGAAGGCTAAAGCCGAGGCGCTGGAGCTGATCAAGAAACTGCCTGACGATGTGACGACAGGCGCGATCATGGAGGAACTGTTCTTGAAACAGCAAGTGGAGAAAGGCCTTCAGGACGTGGCGGAAGGTCGGGTCCTCACCCATGAAGAGATGAAAGAAAGAATCGTTCGATGGCGCAAGTCCGCTGGTCGCTGACTGCCGGGAACGATCTTCAGGACATCGAAGATTTTATCGCCCGCGACTCCGTCCTCCATGCAATCACGTTTGTCGATCGCATCGTTGAATCTGCAGAGACACTACTTAGGTCTCCCCAAGTCGGTCGAATGGTTCCGGAGTTCAGTCGATCTGACCTCCGAGAATTGATCTTCAGAGGATATCGTATTGTTTATCTCGTGCAAAACGACGAAGTCTTCATTCTTCGAGTCGTGCATGGCTCGCGCGATCTTCTCGCACTCGTCCGCCGTGAACCCTGGGACATCAGCAATTAGCACAAACTCATTATGACAAAACAGCGGGGTCGGGAATCTTTTCAATTGCACCATTTGAAGACTTGTCCGACAACCCTCCTCGCGCGGCGGTCTGGCGATTTCTTCGCCGACCACCTCTCGCCGCTCAACCCAACCATTCAACATTGATCACTCAACATAATACATTCTGCTACCCCCACCCCTAACCCCTTACGCCTAACCCTTTACCCCCTACCCCCTCTCAGCCCGGTTTGACTTCCCACCATGAGAAGGCGCAAATTGGCATCTCTTATCCATACGACACAGAGGTGTAGCCTGCCCCCGTCCATCGGCATGATGCCCTGGGTCTTAACCTCTTCGAAATGGAGACTGAGATGAAACGATTAGCAGCCCTGTCAGCCGGACTGATCCTGGGATCGCCTGCCCTCGCATTGGCGGCGGAACATAGTGCGGGATATCGGGGAATCGGGCAACTCTACTTCTTCTTCATGGGCGCAATCTTGATCTATGGCGTCTACGATAGCTTCGGCAAGAAGGCGATGTATGTCATGGCGCCGATCATTGTGGTCGGGCTGTATCTGATGTTGCCCGCGGAGTAGATACCGGGATCAGAATACGATGCAAGAGAACGGATCGGCTTAATCCAGCCAGTCCTTCTCTTTCAGTTTTCTTGGAAGATATTTCTTGGTGAGGTACTGGAAGTCTTTGTTGGCGAGGGCATCCAGTTCGTACTTGAGTCCACTCGCGAGCATCCGCTTGATTTCCGCCTGCCAGGCCGGCTTCTGGAACCACTGATAGTTGAGCAGTTCTTTCGCGCGGGCGATGTCCTTTTCATTCAGCTTGATTCCGACGTTACGCGGAAGTTCATACCGTTCAGGGTCGGCGCTGGAAAGGCCTATAAACTTGGCCTTGGGAATCGCCATCCGTTGACTCTCGAAGGCCAAGTTGATCGAGCCTTGCTTGACGACGGAATAAATATAGTACCCCCAGGGGTCGTTATCGACCAGAACATAGACCGGGAGCTTATATTCTTCGTGCAGCCGCCGCGCTAGACGGCGAACCCCACGGGGCGGCTGTCCATTTCCAGTGAGCAATACGCAGTTATAGCGACGCCAGAACTTGTCTTCTGAGAGGCGATTCCACTGAGTACCCTTCTCCACCAACAGCACGAAGTCTGCCGTGCAGCGGCGGATCTCCACATACTCAGGCTCGACAATCGAGGGAACCGAGTAACCGCCTTTCCCCAGCTTGGCGCAATCCACGCGGTCGCCATCGTCACCGAGCACAAGCGGGCCGACGACACTTCCGCCGTTCTCCGCTCGAACATGCAGTTCTTCACGGAGCGCCGTGAGCGACACTTCCAGATCTTCAATGATCGGGTCCGATTCGTCCTGGGTATCGAACGTATTCTCGTGCGAGTCCTGAATAGTGTGCTTGGTCCGGTAGTAGATCTCTCTGAGCGAAGTCGTCAATTCCGCGCGCTGCAATTCGGAGAGGGCATCCGCGACCAATATGGTCTGCATAAATTTCTTGGCCATACCGACGTTGAAAAATGAACGGGCCTGCTTCTTACTTCCCATCTCGAGCAGCCCCTTGCGCTCGTTGAACGTGACGTTCGAAAGGGCACGAATCGGAATCGCCATCGTCGGATCTTTTGCCCGCTGCGCGGCTGTGATCACCAGATCGGCCAGCCCGATCAATTTTTTCTCGACCGTCCTATTCCTCGTTATCTTCGTTTTGGCCATGCGTCGTCCAATTTTTTCTTCCCTGTCAGGTGAGCCTTACGCCCTGTGCGAACTGCCGCTGCTGGCCGCTGTGAGGATGATTTCTTCTTCGCAGACCTCGCCTTCGCAGTCTGTTTCCGGGCAGGTTTCGGTGGAGCCTGCTTTTCTTCGATAGACACTGCATCTGAAACGCCGGTTGCCAGTGGAACCTCTCCATCGACTCCTTCAGCAGTGACAATGATGGAGTGCGGCAGGCCTTCCGGTCCGGCGCCGGTCTTGCCGAGTGTTTCATCCGTTTTGCTGCCGCCGGTCCGTGAGGAAGCAATCTTCTGCAGCTGCGCTTTGAGCTTTTCGGTGGGCAGCTTCCCACCCTTCAACCGGTTACAGGCTTCGACCACTTCCTCGATATAGAGTTCGAAAATATTCCGCCGCCGGTATTCCCCCGCCGCTCGCTCGCGCCGGCGCAGAAAGAGCCCAAGCCGCCGTCCGCACTCTCGAAGCGCCAGGGTAATGTCCTTGTGGATCTCGTCATACTCCGCAATTGCCTCTTTGGACTCGCTGGTAAAGGGCACCCACACGGAAGCGATATGCACCAAGATAACCATCGGCCCGGCCGGCAAGGCTCCACGAGACTGAGAAATCCCATAGTTACGCCAAGTCGTCGCGAGCACCGCCTTAAACGAAGCGCAGGCAGATTGCTGATAAAGCAACGGCACCCGGTTCGCGTAACGAATCACGCGGGCGAGTTCCGAGTCCTCCTCCTCCCGCTCTCCCTCCGCCAGCGGCTGCGCCGGTTTCTCAGACTTCGTTACACTGTCCGGTGCTTTCCCGAAGGCCAGTCCCGCTTCGATGATGAAGGGATTGCCGCGATAGACTGAGGGGGGGCGGCTCACGGCAGTATAGAATTCACCTTTGATCTGCCTGTAGAGACCTGAGAGGATCGCCTTTTCACCGATCGGCGAGAGGCAGTTAGTCGGCGGCGCCATGATCTTCGTCGATTGAATCGTGTGATAGAGCGTCTCAGCGATCGCCCCGCGAATGTCACGGGGCCTCGCCCTAGGCGAGACCTTCGCAGCCTTACACATCTCATCGGCAAGCGCCGGCGTCACCCGGCAGAAATCGCTCGACAGAAAGCTCGAAAGAGTCGCGCCCTTGGTTTCCTGGAGCATCTTGAGGAGCATCCCGAACTCGATGCCGTAGGGATGGGGCTTGATTTCTTTCGGCGAGGGCGGCAGTTCGTGATAGGCCCGTGGATATTCTTTCGTCTCGCCTTCCGGTGTGCGATAGATAAGTCTCACGTGCGGATTTGCGATAGAGGTCTGATCCAGATATTCGTCCACCGACGCGCGGCCTTTCTGGTAGCGGCCTTCGACTTCGATCGCCACCTGTGTGCCGCAGGATTGATCCCACTTGATTTGTTTGTTCTCATGGATCAGGGGTTCGTTCTTTTTCGTATCGATCTGCACTTCAAAGTAGTGCGCCGGGGTTTTTGGACCGGTACGCGAGATGATCTTCACCGGTTTTCCGGTCGTCAGTTGGCCATACATCCCTGCCGCTGAAATGCCGATCCCCTGCTGGCCGCGGCTCATGCGCAGGCGGTGGAACTTGGAGCCGTACAAGAGCTTCGCAAAGATTTTCGGAATCTGCTGGCGGACGATCCCGGGACCATTGTCCGTTACTGTAATTCGAAAGCGCGTCGCTTGACTTGCGGGCGGCAAGGCTGAAGATCCGACCGCTACGACCTCCAGTTGTACCGTGACATCAGGAAGGATCCCGGCCTCCTCACAAGCATCCAAGGCGTTGTCGACCGCTTCCTTGACGCAAGTCAGCAGAGCTTTGCGCGGGTTGTCGAAACCCAGTAAATGCCGGTTTTTGGTAAAGAACTCGGAGATAGAAATATCGCGCTGCCGCGCGCCCATTTCCACCGCCGTCACTGCTGGGGCCGCACGGGAATCTGCTTTCTTAGAGGCAGCTACTGGTGGCTTCTGCTTGGCCATTCATCCTCTCACGTCATTCATGTGAAGACACTTCAGAGACACTGTTATCCAACTTGCTCCAATCGGCATACGCACTCCATCATCATCTCGTGAGTGAGATGATGCAACGGACCTCTTCACGGTCGTGAGAGGAACGTACAGCTCATGGCGGGGTATGCAATGGGGAAAACCGCCAACCGGAATGAGCGGGAGATTAGGGTGGGAGGAGCGCGCACCTACCGAGGACAGCATAGGTACGACGGAGACCTTGGTGGGACTTTAGGCTTCCCAGTCAAGCTGGGCTTGCACACCATCCCAACGCTCGATCCCCTTATGAACCATATTCCCTCGGGGCGTTTAGCTCCTCCCACAGGGGTACGATATTCCTCCGATATCTGTCAGTCAAGCTTTGGTGCACAAGTGGATGCGGAAAAATCCGGCAACGTACGAAGATCGTTATTTGGTTTGTTTGGTCTGTCTCGTTTGTTTGGTTGAACAAGACCAACAAAATGAACTAAATAAACCAAATAAACCTGTCACACCCAGGTTCCGCACGTCCATCCCCTTACGCGTGGCCGCCGTCTTCGGCCTCTTCAAACTCGTCTATGAGTTGCTCGAGTTCATCGAGTTCGTCTTGTCGGATGTTCTGAAAGGAGACTCCGAATTCATCTCCTCCAACCCACTGCACGCGTGCGTCTTCGATTGAAACCACTTCCTCCGCGCCGGGAATGACCAACCGCACACGGATCACTTTGCCGGGGTACACTTCCAGATCGCAGTCGAACCTGGCGCCACCGACTGAAAGGTCGAGGGTCACCGCTTCGGTTTCATGCGAGTTCCCCAACAAGAACCCCTGCACCTGTACCGGCACTCGCCGATGTTGCCGTCGTTCCATGCAGGATCTCCACGAGCCCGCATTATTCACGAAGGTTTCTACTGCAACCGTCGATACGCCGCTACGACAAGCCTGACGGCGGGTGGGCTCGCCGCTCGGACCCTCAACGTACTGCACGAGTACGCATCGGGGCCTCGCGGCTCCGCGCGCCCGTCTCGCTTGGCGTCTCGGCGGTTTCGTCACGAACCCTCGTGAATAATGCGGGCCAGGAACAGAACGCTCAGTTACCGGAGCTTGAGAATCTTGCCGTCGAGTTTGGTGTCAGCCACGAACTTCTCGAAATTCTTGCTGTACAGATCGTTGAGTAACTCCTGAGCATCCTCTGGGTCGAACCAGAGAACCTGGTTGGACCCGGCGCTGGTGAGGGTTTCACGGACCTGGCTTCCGTCAGCGTGATTCTTTACTTGGACGACCATCCGACTTTTAGCATTCAGGGTGGTCTGTCCGATACCGCTCATAGCATCCACACCGAGGCCGACAATCTTGCCGGTAACGGTGATGTCTGACCCGGCGGCTTCGTTGCCTTGGGCAACGGTCGCATTCCAGCCTTTGCCTTTGAGAAAGTCAGCGAAAGCCTTTGCCGTCGCTTCGCCGAGGGTGCCGCCGGGATAACTGAAGCGGCTCTCCCCGCCCCATAAGTGATATCTGGTACCGAGGTGCAATCGGTCGGTGCGTTCGTCTTCAAAAGGCTGAATCACGATGGTCGCGGAACCAATCGCGGGAACCGTCTTATCCGCCAGTGGCGAGGGAATCTTGAGGTCGATGCGCTCACCAGGCCCCGCGCAGCCTGTCATTAAACTACCCACGAGAAGTCCGATTCCTATAATGAGATTATGCCTCACAGATCCCTCCTTCGTAACGCGGGGGTGGTTCATCTGGTTGATCGAGTTTGTCTGGTCTGTCGGTTCCATTCATTCATCGAACCGAATGAAGCTCCCCGCAGCTTCCGGCCTTCGCAGCCGAAGCGGCTGCTTCGGCGGAGTAGGCTGCTGCGGAAAACTTTATTTCGTCACAAAATGTGCCCGCCGATTTTGTTGATAACAGTCTTCATTCCGTTGCTTGCAGGAAGGCCTTGTTTCTCCGTAACTCGTCGTCAGAAGTTGCGAAGCCGGAATGCCCATTTCCACAAGATATTTCTTGGCTGCCTGCGCCCGCTTCTCGCCCAACACGAGGTTGTATGCCAGTGTGCCTCGTTCATCGCAATGGCCTTCAATCAGGACGGACTTGCTTCCATTGGCACGAAGCCATCCCGAATTCGCGTCCAACACCGGCATGGCATCCACGCGGATAGAAGACCGGTCGTAATCAAACAGCACATCTCCCAACGGATTGCTGCCTGAGTCGGTGATCGGCGTACGCGCAAGATTGGATGGTACGCTACCGCCAGGCCGGTCGAACGAGCGCTCCAGCGGTACCGTTTTGATCGCATCCGGCTGGATGACCTCGGCCTTGTTCTTCCCTGCTTGTGAAGCCTCATCCCCGGACGAGGAAGTAACGTTCTTACCGGCGCAGCCGGCGAACATGAGCGTGAAGCTCACACTCAGGCACAGGCTAATGACTCTTCGGTCCATGGCATAGCCTCCTAATTTGTCGTAACTCTTGGTCACGCTGTTTCGTCATGGTTACGATCGTGTCGGCACGGATGTCCGACTCTCATCCCTATTTATAGGAGCTCAAAGGATGTCCGTCAACCTAAAATTTCCCCCTCCCTCATGACAGCGAACGCGCCGGAAGTTCCTTGCTATCAGGAGGTTGCATCCATCTTCCGCTTTCGCTAAGGTGCGGTTTATGACCCATTCCCTCGCGCGTTCACTCGTCCTCGCCGGCGCGAGCGGGCTTTTCATCCCGCTGAGTTTTCCAAAATCCGATCTCGAACTATTAGCCTGGATCGCCCTCGTGCCGCTGCATTGGGCATTGGACGGCAAGACCAAAGCACAGGCGTTTTGGATCGGCTGGCTCTCCGGCACGATTGCCTTTACCGGCATGATGGCCTGGGTGGTCACAGCCATGACCACCTACGGCAAGGTTCCACTCCCAGTCAGTTACGGCATCCTGTTACTGCTCACAGCCTATCTCGGCCTGTACGTCGGTCTCTATTCTGCCGGGGCCGTGTGGTTTCAGAGCCTGATCCCTCGCTACGGTTTCTTTGTATTTCCCTGCCTATGGGTGACCCTCGAATTGATCAGAACCTATGCTTTGAGCGGAATGCCTTGGGGCCTTCTCGGTTATTCTCAATATCGTCAGATCGAGATCATTCAGATTGCCGATCACATGGGGGTATACGGAGTCTCATTCCTTATTGTGCTGGTCAATGTCGCGCTGGCGGAATTCTTGTCCTGGCTGATGCCCTACTTCAGGAATTTCCGTCCGGCAAGGCTCCCATGGGAACTTGCGGCAATGGCGGCATTGCTCGTCACGCTCTCGTGGCAATACGGTCTTGTCACGTTATCTGAAACACCTTTCTCCGATGTTCCGCGATCGTCCATCACGGTGGGAGTGGTTCAGCCTAATGTCGATCAGGCAGTGAAGTGGGATACGGCCTATCGGGAGGAGACAATCGCGCGCTTTGACCGGTTGACGGAAAAGTTGGGCCGTGCCACAGATTTGGTAGTCTGGCCGGAAGCGGCAACACCCTTCGTCTTTGAGCGGGAGCCAGTCTATCAGCTGCAACTCATGGCGCTGGCTAATCGAGCCCAGGCGCCGATCCTATTCGGCAGCCCCGCGGTGCGATTCTATCCGGATCGCCGGCCCTATCTGATGAACAGCGCATACCTCCTCGCCCCCGACGGCCAATTGTTAGGACGTTATGATAAGCATCATCTGGTCCCATTCGGAGAATATATTCCATTCAAGTCTTCACTCCTGTTTTTCCTCGACAAACTTGTGGAAGGAATCGGCGACTTCGAGCCGGGGACCGGTTCGGCGGTCTTGACCTTGACGCCGAAATCCAAGTCTGCAACTGCAGGCAAGGCTGAGGCGATACCGAAACCGATAAGTTTTGGGGTGGCAATCTGCTACGAAGTGATCTTTCCGAACCTGGTGCGGCAATTCGCCGCCAATGGAGCGGAGTTCTTGGTGACCGTGACCAACGATGCTTGGTTTGGCCCTTCAGCGGCCGCCTCGCAACATTTTTCGATGGTGGTGTTTCGTTCGGTCGAGAATCATTTGGCCTTCGCCCGCTCAGCCAACACCGGCATCTCCGGGTTCATCGATCCGTTCGGACGCATCGTCGAAGCCACGCCGATCTTCACGGAACAGGCGGTCAAGGCGACGATGCAAGTCTGGCGTCCGCATACGTTTTACAGCAGGTACGGCGATGTGTTTGCCTATGGCTGTGCTATAATCTGCGCGCTCTTGTTCCTGTTCGGTATATTCCGCACCAAGGAGTCTGAGCCGGATGCAATCGCCGCCACTCCTGTATAGCAGGTTGAGGAAAGACACGGCACATACGAAAAATGCCGAAGAAATATCGAAGAATGACGCTGACGGTTCAATAGCGCAGGATGCTCAAAAAGGCCGTCCAGCAAGGCCGCAGTGAGCGAAGAGGCGAGGCGTACGCTTCGGTACGTTGAGCCTCTGAGCGATACGAGAACGATGCTGGCGGACTTTTTCAGCATCCTGCTAGAGAGAAAGGATCGCTCCATGTTAGATGATGTCAAAAATCGCGTGCGGGCTGTTGAGCAATTGGTCACTGAACTACGGGGGCATCTTTGACTTTGCCCGCATGACGGCCGAGTTGGCACATCTCGAACAACAGACGTCGCAGCCTGATTTTTGGAACCACGCTCAGAAAGCCGCCAAAATCAGCAGGAAAAAATCTTCGATTGAGCGTGACCTCCAGCAGTGGCGCGATATCGACGGGAAGAGGAACGATCTGGACGCGTTACTTGAATTGGCAGAAGAAAGCGGTGATGCCGGGCTCGTGAAGGAGTTGACTGTCGAACTGGATCAATTCGAGCCGAAGCTCGCAGCCCTGCGGCTTGAACTTCTGCTTTCTGGCGAACTGGACCCCAACAATGCGATTGTGGCGATCCATCCCGGCGCAGGCGGAACGGAATCGCAGGACTGGGCCCAGATGCTCCTCCGTATGTATGTCCGTTGGGCCGAGAGCAAGAAATTCAAGGTCGAAACGCTGGACCTGCTCCCGGGAGAGGAAGCAGGCATCAAGAGCGTGACCCTGTCAGTGACAGGGCCCTATGCCTACGGCTATCTCAAGGCCGAAGCAGGCGTACATCGCTTGGTGCGCATTTCACCCTTCGACGCGAACAAGCGGCGGCATACCTCCTTTGCTTCGGTCTTCGTCTATCCCGAGGTGAATGAAGATATTGACCTCGTCATCGAAGACAAAGATCTGAGGATCGATACCTTTCGGGCCGGTGGCGCCGGAGGCCAGAATGTGAATAAGGTCGAGACGGCCATCCGCATGACACACCTGCCGACCGGAATCGTGGTGCAATGTCAGAACGAACGATCACAGCTCCAGAATCGCAATGGCGCGATGAAAGTCATGAAAGCGCGCCTCTATGAACTCGAGCTGAAAAAGAAAGAAGCAGAGTTCAATGCGATCGTCGGCGAGAAAAAGGATATTGCCTGGGGCAGCCAGATTCGATCGTATGTATTCCAGCCCTATCAAATGGTCAAAGATCTTCGAACCGGCTATGAAGTGGGCCAGGTAGCCGCCGTCATGGACGGCGATCTGGACGAGTTCATCGAAGCCTATCTGAAAATGAAGCAACTTGGGGTAACCGCACTCAGCTATCAACAATCGGAAACGGACGAGTTCGATAACTGACCGAAGAAGGACTTCCGTAAAGACACGTGATGGATGAACTGAACGAACAACAGCAGCAGCGCATCAAGAAGCTCGACATTCTGCGTGAGGCTGGCGTGGCACCTTACGGCACGCGATTCGACGTGAAGGATCGCGCGGGCCATCTGATTAAGCTCCATGCTGAGAAAACCAAAGAGGTTCTGGAGCAAGAGAAGATCTCCTGCACCATGGCAGGGCGCATCGTCGCCTTGCGGCGCTTCGGCAAGGCAGGATTCGCGGTGCTGCAGGACGGATCCGACCGGCTGCAAGTCTACCTCAAGAAAGATCATCTCTCAGAACAGGCCTATCGTGTTGCCGAGCAGCTCGATCTTGGCGATTGGATCGGCGTGACCGGCACCCTCTTTCGCACGAAGACAAACGAATTCACTGTCGAAGTGGCGCAGCTGACCTTTTTGAGCAAAGCCCTCAGACCTCTTCCAGAAAAGTGGCACGGGTTGACTGACGTGGAAACCCGCTATCGCCAGCGCTATGTCGACTTGATTGCCAACCCGGAAGTCCATGGCATCTTTGCCACACGCAGCAGAATCATCGCTGGCATTCGCGCCTTCTTGATCGAACGAAACTTTCTTGAGGTTGAAACGCCGATGATGCATCCGATTCCAGGCGGCGCGGCGGCGAAACCCTTTGTCACCCACCATAATGCGCTCGGCGTCGATCTTTACCTCCGCATTGCACCGGAACTCTATTTGAAACGGTTGATCGTCGGCGGCTTTCCGCGCGTGTTTGAAATCAACCGTAATTTCAGGAACGAAGGCATCTCGACGATTCACAACCCAGAATTCACGATGCTGGAGTTCTACGTCGCCTATGCCGACTATCAGGACCTGATCGTCCTCACGGAAGAACTTGTCTCCTCGTTGGCGCAGCAGATCCTCGGTAAAACAGTCATCAACTATCAGGGCAAGGAAATCGTACTCACGCCTCCATGGCGCCGCTGGTCCTATCATCAGGCGATTCTGGAGGTGAACAAGCTGGACCCTTCCGTCCTTCAAGATAAGGATCAAGCGATTGCAGCGGCCAAACAGCTTGGCATCGCAATCGATCCGAAATGGCCGCTCTTCAATATCGTGAACGAGATCTTCGAGGAAACGGTCGAGCCGAACCTGATTCAGCCGACCTTCGTTACCGACTACCCGATTGAAATTTCTCCGCTCGCCAGGCGCAAAGATTCGAATCCGGCGCTGACCGATCGTTTTGAGCTTTACATTGCAGGCCGAGAGATCGCGAATGCCTTTTCAGAGTTAAACGATCCACTGGATCAACGGGAACGGTTCGAAGGTCAGGCGGCGCAGCGGGCGGCGGGCGACGAAGAAGCGCATCTGGTTGATGAAGACTTCCTGAGGGCCTTGGAATACGGCATGCCGCCGACCGCGGGTGAAGGCATCGGTATTGACCGGCTGATCATGCTCTTTACGGACCAAGCTTCGATCCGCGACGTGGTTCTCTTCCCGCAACTGAGGCCCGAGAAATAACGGTGGCCCTCCCCTACGAAATCTTTGTCGGGTTGCGATATCTGCGCGCGAAACGCCGGAATCGGACGATTTCATTGAACACCGTGGTCTCTATTGCCGGAATCACCCTCGGTGTGGCTGCCCTGATCGGAACGGTCGGCATCATGACCGGGTTTAAAGAGGACATTCAGGCCAAGATTCTTGGAACGACGGCCCATATCATCGTACAGGACCGGATGAAGGACAACATGGGCGAGTACGACCCCGTTGCCAAGCAGGTCGTCACCGTTCCGGGCGTCGTAGCGGCAACCCCCTTCGTGCTCAAGCAGGTCTTGCTCACGACCCAGAGCGGCGTGCAAGGCATTGTGATCCGAGGCATCGACCCGCAACGCGAAGCGACGGTGACCGAGGTGGCCAAGAATCTCTCGACTGGAGAATTAGCCGACCTCAGCAGGCCGGTCAAGGTGAAGCAGCCACCTGCCGACGATCCGAACGGCCCGCTAGTCGAGACAGAAAAACCCGGCATCATCCTGGGCAAGGAACTGGCGCTGCGACTCGGCGTCTTTGTCGGGGATACGGTCAATGTGGTGTCCCCTCCCGCCGGCCCGATCAGCGCAATCGGCATGGTGCCGAAGATTCGCACCTTCGCGCTGGTCGCACTGTTTCAATCCGGCATGTACGAGTACGATTCGTCGTTGGCCTACATCGACCTCGCGGAAGCGCAGAAATTCTTCAACATGGGGCACACCGTGACGGGCATTGAAATTAAAGTCACTGACGTCTTCCACGCGGACGAGACGGCCCGTTCCGTGGAGCAATCGCTCGGCTTCGCCTATGGCGCGCGCGACTGGATGCAGATGAATCGCAACCTGTTCTCGGCGCTCAAACTTGAAAAAACGATGATGTTTTTACTGTTGGTGCTGATCACGATCGTGGCCTCCTTCAACATCGTGAGCACCCTCACCATGATCGTGACGGAAAAACAAAAAGAGATTGCGATCCTCAAGGCCATGGGCGCCACTCGAAAAAGCATCCGGCGCATCTTCATGCTGAACGGATTGATCATCGGCCTGTCCGGAACCGCCATCGGCATCCCACTCGGCTACACGTTTCTTTGGCTGATCCAGACATTCTGGACCTTCGATCCTTCGGTCTATTATATCTCGCGGATCCCGGTCCATGTACAAGCGTTGGATGTCGTGCTCGTGGCAGGCTCCGCCATTCTGATCAGCTTTGCCGCTACGGTCTACCCTTCACTCCAGGCAGCCAAGCTCGAACCGGTGGCTGCGCTGCGCTACGAATGACCATGCCTGCCTCTTTACCATTTCTCTTTCATTCTGGAGCTCCGGCGTGATCACCGTCACCGACCTGACCAAATCGTTCCCGATGGGCGGGCAGACCCTCACGGTGTTGAAGGGGGTCAATCTCCAGATTCAGCGGGGCGAGTTGATCGCGATTGTCGGGGCATCGGGAGCCGGAAAGAGCACGCTGCTCCATATTATCGGCACGCTCGATCGACCGACCAGCGGAACAGTCCACTTCGACGGCCAGGATATGTTTCACCTGTCAGAGGGTGAACAGGCAGACTTTCGGAATCGGCGTATCGGCTTTGTCTTCCAATTTCATCACCTCCTGCCGGAGTTCACGGCGCTGGAGAATGCCTGCATGCCGGCGCTGATCCAGCGACGAAATCCGGCA
>JANNIV010000332.1:0-41181 GCA_031405355.1 Nitrospira sp. | reverse complement strand
GACGGGGCGCATCGAACGGGGGATCGTCAAGGTGGGGGATGAAATCGAAATCGTCGGCCTCCGACCGAATCAGGCCACCATTGTGACCGGGGTCGAGATGTTTCGGAAGGTGCTCGATGAGGGGCAGGCGGGCGACAACGTGGGGGTGCTACTGCGCGGGACGAAGAAGGAAGATGTGGAGCGGGGGATGGTGCTCTCGAAGCCGAAGAGCATCACGCCGCATACGAAGTTCAAGGCGGAGATCTATGTGCTGGCCAAAGAAGAAGGGGGGCGGCATACGCCGTTCTTCAATGGCTATCGGCCGCAGTTCTACTTCCGGACGACCGATGTGACGGGGGTAATGACGTTGAATCCTGGGGTGGAGATGGTGATGCCGGGGGACAATGTGAGTGTCACGGGGGAGTTGATCAGTCCGATCGCGATGGATCAGGGGTTGCGATTTGCGGTGCGCGAGGGCGGCAAGACCGTCGGCTCCGGCGTCGTCACCGAAATTCTGGCGTAATGATTGGCCGATGAACAGAGGAATAAATGGTTAAGGTTGAACAAAGAATCAGGATTCGATTACGCGGGTTTGATTACCGTGTGTTAGACCACTCGGTTGCGGAAATCGTTGAAACTGTCCGCCGGAGCGGGGCGAAAATTGTGGGGCCGATCCCGCTTCCTACGCGCATCGAGAAGTTTACGGTGCAAAGTGCGACGCATGCAGATAAGAAGGCTCGCGAGCAATTCGAGATCAGAACGCACAAGCGTTTGATGGACATCATGGACGCCACTCCTGAAACTATGGATTCCCTGATGAAGTTGAATCTTGCTGCCGGGGTGGATGTAGAAATTAAGTTATGAGTTCTCAGTTATGAGTGTTGAGTTAGGGAAAATCGAGAACTCAGAACTTAGAACTCAGAACTGGATGAATTATGACAAACGGGTTATTGGGTAAAAAACTGGGGATGACCCAGATATTTGACGAGACGCGGTTTACGCCTGTGACTGTCATTGAGGCAGGTCCTTGCCGCGTGGTTACGATCAAGACAAAAGAGCGTGATGGGTATGAAGCCGTTCAGTTATCTTTTGGTGAAGTGAAAGAGCGCAAGTTGTCCAAAGCAGAACTGGGGCATTTGAAGAAGACGGAGGCTCCAGCCACCCGCGTACTCAGGGAGTTTCAAAAAGTCGGAGAGGTGGCGGTAGGGCAATCCATTAAGGTCGATATCTTCAAAAAGGGCGACTGGGTGGATGTCATCGGTATTTCGAAGGGAAAGGGATTTCAGGGGGTAGTGAAGCGGCATCATTATGCCGGCGGTCCTGAGTCTCACGGGTCCATGTTCCATCGTCATCCCGGTTCGATGGGTGCAAGTTCGTATCCTTCTCGTGTCTGGAAGGGCAAGACGTTGCCCGGGCACATGGGAGCGAAGCGGATTACGGCCCAGCGATTGAAAGTTGTTGAATCAAGGCCTGATGAGAACTTGCTGTTCGTTCGCGGGGCAATCCCTGGTGCGGCAAATGGACTGATCATGGTAAGAAAGTCGAAGAAGGGGTAGGTCATGCCCACGGTTGATGTCGTTGATTTGAAGAGACAGAAAGTCGGGTCCGTCGATCTTCCTGAAGAAGTGTTCGGCTGTAAGCCCCATACTGCGTTAGTCCATGAAGCGGTGGTGATGCAGCGTGCCTGTGAGCGTCAGGGGACGGCATCGACATTACGGCGAGGAGAAGTAGCTGGGTCCGGGAAGAAGCCATGGAAGCAAAAACATACCGGGCGAGCGCGAGCAGGGTCGATCCGTTCTCCTGTATGGCGTCATGGCGGATCGGTCTTTGGCCCGAAGCCGCGTGATTATTCCTACAGCATGCCGAAGAAGAAGTACCGTGCAGCGCTTCAAAGCGCGCTGTCGGCAAAGTTAGCCGACGGGCAAGTGGTGATTGTGTCGAATCTATCGTTGGATCAGCCGAAAACAAAGTTGTTGGCTCAAGTGCTGACAAGCTTTGGCGCCGGGGCCTATGCCTTGATTGTGGCAGGCGCGGGGCATGCGGGATTGGCTCAAGCTGCAGGTAACCTCCCTAATGTGTGTGTGGTGGGGCCTGAAGGGTTGAACGTCTACGATATTGTTCGAGCTGAATTGATTCTGATCCCCGAACGTGAGTTGCTGCGGGTGAAGGAGGTCTGGTCATGAAGGCGGGTCTCCATAGTATTCTGTTGCAGCCGTTGCTGACCGAAAAGATCACCGCGATGCGGGAAAGCAACAACACGGTGGCTTTTCTGGTTCACCCAGATGCAAATCGTCTCCAGATTAAGCAAGCGGTCGAAACGTTGTTGAAAGTCAAAGTCGAGCGGGTGAACGTGATAAATGTTCTGGGGAAGGTCAAGCGGTTGGGGCGTTTCTCCGGTAAGCGATCGGACTGGAAAAAAGCGTTCGTGAAGCTCAAGCAGGGCGAAAAGCTGGAGCTCTACGAAAGCGCATAGTTGAGTTTTGCTCCGGGTTGATCCCGGGGCGCTGGAAGGACGACTGTAGTTATGGGAATCAGGGTATACAAGCCAAGAACGCCTGGACGTCGCGGAATGACCGCGGTGACCACCGAAGAACTGTCGAAGAAGAGGCCTGAGAAATCGCTCACGTCATTCCGTCGCAGTACCGGCGCGAGAAACAACGATGGCCGGACGACTGTACGGTTTCGTGGGGGCGGGCATAAGCGTCTCTATAGAAAAATTGACTTTAAGCGAGACAAGGTCGGAATTCCTGGGACCATTGCCGCTCTTGAATACGACCCCAATCGGTCCGCAAGAATTGCCTTGGTGCACTATAAGGACGGCGAGAAACGATATATCCTGGCGCCGGTTGGCTTAAAAGTCGGTGATGTAGTCCAGTCCGGTGTTGGATCGGAAGTTCGTACCGGGAATGCGTTGCCCCTGTCCAGTATGCCGTTGGGAACTACGATTCATAATATCGAGTTGAAGCCAGGAAAAGGCGGCCAGATGATTCGTAGTGCGGGAGGCGCAGCGCAGGTGATGGGGCGGGATGGTGACTATGTGCAGGTGCGGCTAAGATCCGGTGAAATGCGCAAAGTTCTTTCAACCTGCCTGGCAACGGTTGGGCAAGTTGGGAATACGGATCACGAGAACATTAACGTCGGGAAGGCGGGCCGCAATCGATGGCTGGGCCGGCGACCGAATGTGCGCGGTGTCGTGATGAATCCGGTCGACCATCCGCATGGTGGCGGCGAAGGAAAGTCCGGACAGGGCAACCCCCATCCGGTCTCCCCATGGGGTCTTCCGACCAAGGGTTATAAGACCCGGAACAATAAGGCGACGGACAAGTTCATTATTTCCCGCCGCAAGTAGGAGTACGCGATGCCGAGGTCAGTCAGTAAGGGCGCATTTGTTGACGACCATCTGCTCCAGAAGGTGGAGCGGATGAATCAGAATAAAGATCGCAAGATCATCAAGACCTGGTCGCGACGGTCTACGGTCATCCCCGATATGATCGGACATACGTTCGCGGTGCATAACGGGAAGAAATTTATTCCGGTCTTCGTGACGGAAAACATGGTCGGGCACAAGTTGGGAGAATTTGCTCCGACCAGGTTCTTTAAAGGACATGGGCACGCCAGGACAGAGAAGTCAGTCGCCCTCAAGTAGGCGGCAGACTCAGGTCTCGGCACACTCGATTGGATAGGACGGTTATGGCTGAAGCACAAGCAGTTTTGCGGTTTGTACGTATCTCTCCGAGGAAAGCCCGCCCGGTGATCGATTTGATCCGGGGGCAGCAAGTTCCAATGGCATTGGCGTTGCTTCGAAACTTGCCACGCCAGGCGTCGAAGGTGGTGGAAAAGCTCTTGAGGTCTGCCGTAGCCAATGCGGAACAAAAAGAGATGGGCGACAGCGACTCGATGGTGGTGTCAAAGGCATTTGTCGATTGTGGGCCGACTTTGAAGCGCTTTCGGTCTCGGTCTCAGGGGCGTGCGAATGCCATTCAAAAACGGATGAGTCACATTACTGTCGTTGTGTCAGCTGCAAGCATGAAAGAAAAGAAGTGATAGATGGGGCTAACGGAACTGGTTCATTTTCTGTCTGAGTGAGGCACGGCTAGTTATGGGGCATAAGACACATCCGATCGGGTACCGGCTAGGATACAACGTCAATTGGTCATCTCGGTGGTATGCCAGCAAAGATTACGCGAAGTTGCTCCATCAGGATATCAAGATCCGCAAGATGGTCAAGCAACGCCTCTTTCATGCCGGTGTGGCCAAGGTTGAAATCGAGCGATCTGGAGATCAGACGCGGGTGATTATTCATACGGCGCGCCCCGGTATCATCATCGGCCGTAAGGGGGGCTGAGGTCGATAAGCTCAAGGCGGAGTTGGCAAAGAGCTACGGCGGCCAGGTCTACATTACGGTGAAGGAAATCAAGAAACCTGAACTGGATGCCCAGTTGGTCTGTGAAAACGTTGCGACCCAGTTGGAAAAGCGAGTGGCGTTCCGCCGGGCCATGAAGCGAAGTGTGCAGTCCGCACTCCGTCTTGGAGCCCAGGGCATCAAGATTATGGTTGGGGGCCGTCTTGGCGGGGCGGAGATCGCGCGATCGGAGTGGTACCGCGAAGGTCGTGTGCCTCTCCATACGCTTCGGGCTGATATCGACTACGGGTTTGCGGAAGCTCACACGACGATGGGGCAGATCGGGATCAAGACCTGGATCTACAAGGGCGAAGTTCTTCCTTTGCAGCCGCTCAACAAAGAGTCGGTATTTGACCGTAGGCTTGGGTAAGTGAAGGGGATATCGTGTTAGCACCAAAGAAAGTTAAGTTTCGTAAAATGATGAAGGGGCGTATGACTGGCAAGGCCTACCGTGGCAGCCAGATTACCCTCGGAGAGTTTGGGCTCAAGGCGCTTGAGCCTGGCTGGATCACCAGCCGGCAGATTGAGGCGGCGCGCATCGCGATCACTCGCTGTGTGAAACGCGGTGGCCAGGTGTGGACGAGAATTTTCCCCGATAAGCCGATTACCAAGAAGCCGGCTGAGACTCGAATGGGCAAGGGTAAGGGCAACCCGGAATACTGGGTCGCCGTCGTCAAGCCGGGCCGTATCCTCTATGAGATGGATGGTGTGACGCCTGATGTCGCCAAGGAGGCGTTCCGCTTGGCCTCGCATAAGCTGCCCATTGCTACGAAGTGTGTCATCCGCGGCGAGTTTTAGTGCTGAACGAACTGTACGAAGGGTAAGGGGAACGCGGTCATGGATCTGAAGGAATTACGGCAACTTACGGGGCCTGAACTGGCGGAGAAAACTCAGCAGCTCACGCAAGAGCTCTTCAATCTTCGTTTTCAGTTGGGAACTGGACGGTTAGAGAATCCGATGCAGCTGCGAAAGACGAAGCGATCCATTGCCAGGGTAAAAACGATTCAGCGCGAGCTCGCGCAGGCCGATCCAATCTCTACCGCGGCGAAAGGGGCTTGAGGATGGGAGAGTCAGCGAACAAGCGGCGTGAATGGGTCGGACGTGTGGTCAGCAATAAGATGAATAAGACCGTCGTCGTCGAGATCGAGCGGTCGGTTATTCACCCGCTCTATCGGAAGGTGCTTCGACGGGTGACGAAATTCAAGGCCCACGATGAAGAGAATGCCTGCAAGATCGGCGACCGTGTGCGCATGGTCGAGACGCGGCCCATCAGTAAAGATAAACATATGCGGGTTATCGAGGTCGTGGAAAAAGGGCGGCGTGGTGAGTAGATCAAGATTGTGCGGAGAGTAGAGGAAATACCGGGACTATGATTCAAAGCTATACATACATGGACGTAGCCGATAACTCCGGTGCCAAACAGGCCATGTGTTTTCATGTCCTTGGTGGAACCAGACGCCGGTATGCTTCTCTGGGAGACATTGTCGTCGTGGCGGTCAAGGAGGCTATTCCTGCGGCAACGGTTAAGAAGGGCGATGTGAGCCGTGCCGTGGTCGTGAGGACGACTAAGGAAGTGCGTCGCGAAGATGGTTCCTACATCAAGTTCGATCGGAATGCCTGTGTATTGATCAATAAGGACGGTGATCCCGTTGGGACTCGTATCTTTGGGCCGATCGCGCGCGAGCTGCGCTGGAAAAAGTTCATGAAGATTATTTCTCTAGCTCCGGAAGTGCTTTAGCGAAGGTGGGGACGGCGGGATGAATAAGCAGGCATTGAACAAGAGTCGGATTCGTAAGGGCGATGTGGTGGTCGTGATCTCCGGGCGTGATCGCGGCAAGTCCGGGAAAGTGCTTTCGGTTGATCTTGGGGTGGGAAAGGTTGTGGTCGAAAAGTTGAACATGATCAAGCGCCATACCAAGCCCAATCAAAAAGTCAAACAAGGCGGCATTCTCGAACGGGAAGCGCCTCTTGCAGTCTCAAACGTGATGTATCTGTGTCCTGTGACGCAGAAGCCGACCCGGCTTGGTGTGCGAACGCTTGATGATGGCCGGCGGGTCCGGTTCAGCAAAAAATCGAACGACTCAGTCGAGTAGGAGTGAGGACGCCGGATGGCGAAGGTTGAATCAGGAAAAGGCAGTAAGACGTCGGAGCGGAAGCCACCCAAGAAGAAAGAGGGGGCATCGGCGCCGCAGGCGATGGACCAGGGCAGCGAAGAGTCTAAGTTCAAGCCCCGGATGCGCGAGACCTACTTGCAGAAGGTTGTGCCGGCGCTCATGAAAGAGTTCGGCTATAAGAACATCATGCAGGTTCCGAAGCTTGAACGGATTGTGTTGAACGTGGGAATGGGGGAAGCCATTCAGAACGTGAAGCTGCTGGAGAGCGCCGCTGGTGAATTGGGCGCGATTACTGGGCAGAAGCCTCTGATTACAAAGGCGAAGAAGGCCATTGCCACTTTCAAGTTGCGCCAAGGCATGCCGATCGGCACAAAGGTCACGTTGCGCAGCCGCAGAATGTGGGAGTTCTTCGATCGCCTTGTGACGTTGTCGTTGCCACGGATTCGTGACTTCCGAGGTGTCTCGCCGAAGTCGTTCGATGGCAGGGGCAATTACACTCTTGGGCTGAAAGAGCAGCTCATATTTCCCGAGATCAAGTACGACGAGGTGGCATCCATCCATGGGATGGATATCACGATTGTCACGACCGCCAAGACCAACGATGAGGGCCGCGCGCTGTTGAAGCATTTGGGAATGCCATTCCGGGCGTAATGTCTAGCGAAGGAGTTGCAGGTGTCGAGATTAGCTCTCAGAAATAAAGCAGCGGTTAAAGCGAAGTTTCCTGTTAGGGACTATCACCGATGCGAGATTTGCGGGCGTGTGCGAGGGTTCTTGCGCCGGTTTCGCATGTGCAGAATTTGCTTTCGATTGCTGAGCCTGAAGGGTGAGATCCCTGGGGTTCGGAAGTCGAGTTGGTAACGTATCCGGTTTCTATGTCGCACGGCTGGTGATCGCGTCTGGTCACACGAAGAATGTGAGTGAAAGGCTTGTATGGTTACAGATCCCATTAGCGATTTATTAGTACGGTTGCAAAACGGGTCTCGGCGACGCCACGATGTCGTGAGCATCCCAGCCTCCCGTCTCAAGCGCGAGGTTCTTCGAATTCTCCAGAACGAGGGATATATTCAGGGCGTCCAGGCAGATATCGCGGATGGGCATCCGGTGTTGAAAGTGCAGTTGCGGTATGTTGCGGAAGGGCAACCCATGGTTACCGGTATGCAGCGGGTGAGCAAGCCGGGCCGCCGTGTCTATGTAGGGATCAAGGATATCCCACGAGTCAAAAACGGCATCGGCGTGGCGATCTTGTCTACATCGAAGGGGTTGATGACAGATCAGGATTCTCGCCGTGCCGGGCTGGGCGGAGAAGTTCTGTGCTCGGTGTGGTAATGGGTACTGCGACCGGATTGTCATGGCAGCGGCAAGTTAGAGGAACGAGGCATCGATGTCACGCATAGGAAAGAAGCCAATCCAGATTCCTGCAGGAGTGGATGTGAAAGTCGCCGGGCCTATTGTGTCCGTGAAGGGTCCGCTAGGGAAGCTCGATTGGTCGTTGTCTTCAGGCCTTGGGGTCTCGATTGCGAATGGACAGCTCTTGGTGAGCCGGTCGAATGAAGACCGCCAAGTCCGCGCATTGCACGGGTTGACTCGCGCAGAGCTGAGCAACCTTGTTCAGGGTGTGACGAAGGGCTATGAGCGTAATCTCGAAATCACCGGAGTTGGGTATAAGGTCGCTGTGCAGGGCCGTTCGATGAGCTTCAGTCTAGGCTATATCAATCCGGTTATCTATCCGATTCCGGTTGGAATCGACGTGAAGGTAGACAAGCAAACGCTGATCAACGTAAAGGGGCCAGACAAGCGGTTGGTGGGGCAGGTTGCAGCCGATTTGCGAGCCCTCAAGCCCCCCGATGTCTATAAGCAAAAGGGCGTTCGCTATGCAGGGGAAGTGTTGCGTAAGAAGGCCGGGAAGACAGGGAAGTAAGGTGATTCATGAATGCTGCAGATAAAGCGAGCCAGTTAACCAGGCGAAAACAGCGGGTGCGGAAGAGGGTCTTTGGAACGGCTGAGCGTCCACGTCTCAATGTGTTTCGCAGCCGCTCTCATATCTATGCCCAGATCGTCGACGATCTCAAGGGGGCCACGTTGGCTGCCGCGTCTTCCCTGGATAAGTCTCTGCGCACATCGGTGAAGTCTACTGGCAGCATTGATGGAGCCAAGGCTGTTGGAAAGTTGTTAGCCGAACGGGCTAAGGCCGCTAAGGTGGAGACCGTGGTGTTTGATCGCGGCGGTAGGATGTACCACGGACGGGTCAAAGCATTGGCTGAAGCATCTCGTGAAGGCGGTCTGAAATTTTAGGTTGAGGCTAAGGTCAAGGTCAAGAACCTTAACTTAACGACCGGAGAGGGTAACAAGCGTGCGAGTTAATCCAGATGAATTAAGCCTGAAGGATAAGGTTGTCTTTATCAACCGTGTGGCGAAAGTCGTAAAGGGCGGAAAGCGGTTCAACTTCTGCGCATTGGTTGTCGTGGGAGATGGCCAGGGGTGGGTTGGCATCGGGAAAGGGAAGGCTGCTGAAGTGCCCGTCGCCATCTCGAAGGCGGTTGAACAGGCTAAGAAAAACTTGGTGCATGTCGCCCTCACCTCCGGGACGATTGCACATGAGGTGCATGGGCTATTCGGGGCCGAGCATGTCCTTCTGAAGCCCGCGAAAAAAGGTGCAGGAATCATTGCCGGGGGCGCCGTCCGGGCTGTGGTCGAGGTTGCCGGCGTCCATAACGTTATTGCGAAGACGCTGGGTCGTGGAAATCCATTTAATACGGTTCGTGCCACCCTCAATGGGCTCTGTCAACTTCGAAACGTTGGGGACGTGCTGAAGCTACGACGTAACGTGGTGGGCGACGCACAGGATAAGGTGAGCGCCTAATGCCTACCGAGAAGACCGCTAAGGCTGTCTCAAAGGGGTTCGTGATCACCTTGCGACGAAGTCCCATTGGTACACCGCAAAAGCATCGGCGTGTGTTGAGCGGCTTGGGTCTGAGAAAAATCAGACAGACGGTGACTCGCCCCAATACTTCCCAAGTCAGAGGGATGATCGGAAAAGTCGGCTATCTATTGGAAGTGCAGCCACAATGAATTTACATGAGATCGGTCCTGCAAAAGGATCCAGAAAACGACGCAAACGTATCGGTCGCGGCCCCGGTTCCGGTCATGGGAAAACGTCGGGAAAGGGCCATAAGGGTCTGTTAGCCAGGTCCGGCGGTCGGAGTCGGCAGGCCGGTGGGTTTGAAGGCGGCCAGATGTCTCTGATCCGTCGAGTCCCGAAGCACGGTTTTACAAACATCTTTCGTAAAGAGTACTCGATCGTCAACCTGAAGAGTTTGGGTGACATGATCGTGGCCGGCACCATCACGCCACAGATTCTGGTCGATGTCGGATTGGTCAAGCGCAAGTCGTTACCAATCAAGATCCTTGGAAACGGAGACCTTACGAAAGCGATTGTTGTGCAGGCGCACAAGTTTAGTAAGTCAGCAGAGGCAAAAATTATAGCAGCTGGAGGGAGAGTCGAGGTCATTCCCGGTGTTTGAACGACTCCTGACCAGTTTTCAGAATATTTTAAAAATCCCCGAGCTGCGTACCCGTATCCTCTTTACCGTAGGGATGCTGGTGGTGTATCGGATCGGGGCGCATATTCCTACGCCCGGGATCAATGGCGAGGCCCTCTCGGAGTTCCTGCAAAAGGAAGGCGGCGCGCTACTCGGATTTTTGGATATTTTTTCAGGTGGGTCGCTCTCGAGGTTGACGATCTTAGCGCTGGGCATTATGCCCTATATCAGCGCCTCGATCATTCTTCAGCTGTTGACCGTCGTTGTCCCGCATCTAACAAAGTTGGCCAAAGAGGGGGAGCGCGGGCGAAAAAAGATTATTCAATACACTCGGTTCGGGACGATCGGTATTGCGTTGATTCAGGGTTTCGGGATCGCAGTAGGTCTCGAACAAATGAATAACGGCGCATTCGTGATGACCGGTGGGTGGGGATTCCGTCTGATGACGGTCATCACCTTGACAGCGGGTACGGGCTTCCTGATGTGGCTTGGTGAACAGATTACCGAGCGAGGCATCGGGAACGGCATTTCCTTGATCATTTTTGCGGGGATCGTCGCACGCCTGCCGTCCGCTGTGGCCCAGACCTTTGAATTGTACAAGGTCGGGCAGCTCAGCATCATCTTGTTGGTCGCCCTTGCGGCGCTGATGGTCGTGGTGGTCACCGCCATCGTCTTTCTGGAAAGCGGGCGACGAAAGGTGCCGGTTCAGTATGCAAAACGAGTCATCGGACGCAGAGTGTTTGGCGGGCAGAGCACGCATATTCCGTTGAAGATCAATACCGCGGGGGTGATTCCGCCTATTTTCGCATCGTCGATTATTGCATTTCCCGCGACGATTACCGGGTTTTTTGAGACACCCTGGGTCAAGGATATTGGCGCGCAACTCGCCCCTGGATCGCTGTTGTATACGCTAATGTATATCGGCCTCATTCTGTTTTTCTGTTTCTTTTATACCGCCGTGGTGTTGAACCCGGTGGATATGGCGGACAACATGAAGAAGTACGGTGGATTCATTCCCGGGATTCGCCCTGGTATACGGACTTCCGACTACATCTATAAGGTACTCACGCGAATTACGTTTGCCGGATCGATTTATCTTGCGATCGTCTGTGTGATCCCGGAGTTGTTGATCTATAAGCTGGGTGTGCCGTTCTATTTCGGAGGCACCTCGTTGTTGATCGTGATCGGTGTCGGTCTCGATACGGCTCAGCAGATTGAGTCCCACATGTTGATGCGGAATTACGATGGGTTTCTTGGTAAGGGCATGGCTCCCCTCCGTGGCAGGAGCGGGTGAGGAAAATTCATGCAGGTGGTGTTTCTCGGCGCACCAGGGGTTGGTAAGGGGACTCAGGCTGACCGTATTGCGGCGCAGTATCAGATAGCGAAGATATCGACAGGGGATCTTCTTCGCGAGGCGGTTCGCAATCAGACTGCGCTGGGTCTCGAAGCGAAGCGCTACATGGATCAGGGGAGTCTGGTCCCGGATGCTGTGGTGATTGGGCTGGTCAGGGAGAAGTTAGCTGACCCCAGATGCGAGAACGGATTCGTTCTGGATGGGTTTCCCAGGACTGTTCCACAGGCGGAAGCATTGGGAGCGGTGTTGACATCCAGAGGGATCGCGCTGGATCTGGTGGTGAACTTTCAGGTTTCGCGTGAGGATATCGTGAGGCGTTTGAGCGGGCGCCGGAGCTGCCCGAAATGCCAAGCGACGTTCCATCTAGACTTTGCGCCTCCCAAGGTGGTTGAGGTTTGCGATCGATGCGGAGAGCCGCTCATGCAGCGCAGTGATGACCGACGCGATGCGATCGAGATGCGATTGAAAGTATATGACGAGCAGACGGCTCCGCTTGTGGCGTATTACCAAGAGCGAAGATTGTTATTTCAGCTGGATGGTTCAAGCGCAGTGGATGTCGTTTTTCAGCATCTCTCGCAGGAGCTGGAACCGTACCGGGCGGTATGATCATTCTCAAGACGCCGGATGAGATTGCGGTGATGGCTCAGGCGTCAAGAGTGGTGGCAGAGACGTTACAGATTTTGCGGGAAGCCGTTAGGCCTGGTATTTCGACCGATGAGCTGGACCGCTTAGCTGAGGATGAGATTCGGTCCCGCGGGGCAAAGCCGGCGTTTAAGGGGTATCGGAGTTATCCGAAGACGCTCTGTGCCTCGGTGAATGACCAGGTTGTTCACGGGATTCCCTCCAAGCGAGTGCTCAAGGAGGGCGATATCATCGGACTGGATCTGGGAGCGATCGTCGGCGGGTTTTACGGAGATTCGGCGATTACGGTTTCGGTGGGGCAGACGGCCGAGCGAAATGCCCGCTTGGTTCAAGTCACCGAAGAGGCCATGTATTTCGGAATCAAGCAAGCGGTGGTGGGCCATCGGCTCTCTGACATTTCACATGCGGTTCAACAGCATGTGGAGGCTGCCGGCTATTCGGTCGTGACGGAGTTCGTAGGCCATGGGATTGGCCGGCAGTTACATGAAGAGCCGCAGGTGCCGAATTATGGGAAGCCTGGGCAGGGACCACGATTGCAGGCTGGAATGGTTCTCGCGATCGAACCGATGGTCAACATGGGTGGCGCCGCAGTTAAGGTTCTTGAAGATCGATGGACGGCGGTAACTGTAGACGGGAGTCTCTCGGCGCATTTTGAGCATACGATTGTGATTGAGCCGAGTGGGCCGCCACGGATTCTGAGTCGGCTCTGAGAAGCTGAAGACGCGGGTATGCGGTTTGGAGAGAAGGGGTATAGTGCCGAAAGAAGATATCATCGAAATTCAAGGTACCGTGAACGAGACGTTACCGAACGCGATGTTTCGGGTATCGCTGGACAATGGCCATAAGATTCTTGCACACATTTCTGGAAAGATGCGGATGCACTTTATTCGTATTCTTCCCGGCGATAAGGTGACCGTGGAACTGTCGCCGTATGATCTGACACGCGGGCGGATTACCTATCGGTTTAAGTAGGAGCGTGAAATAGCCATGAAAGTCAGATCATCCGTGAAGCCAATCTGTGCCAAGTGTAAGGTAGTTCGGCGCAAGGGCGTGGTACGAATTCTCTGCGAGAATCCGCGCCACAAGCAGCGCCAAGGGTAGGGATGTCTGAGAATGACCTCATCAGACTCCTGCTCGCGCAACGCACGGCCTCAGAAGGCCCTCGTTTGGACGCGCGCATTAGAGTCTGAAGAAGTCATCCTCAGACTGAAGATCGAAGGGAAGTAAGGAGAGGAACTATGGCTCGTATTTCTGGAGTGGATTTACCGAGAGAGAAGCGGGCGGACATCGGCCTGACCTATGTCTATGGGATCGGTCGGGCATCCGCACTTTCTATCTTGAGCAAGGCCGGGATCGACGGAGCGATTCGTGTGAAGGACTTGAGCGAAGAACATATCGTCAAGATTCGTGAAATTATTCAGGAGAGCTATCAGGTCGAAGGCGATCTGAGAAAGACCTTCTCGATGAACGTCAAGCGATTGATCGATAGCGGTACGTACCGTGGGCTGCGCCATCGGAAAGGGTTGCCGGTTCGCGGCCAGCGGACCAAGACAAATGCGCGGACGAGAAAAGGCCGTCGCTCCGGTGTGGGAAGCAAACCAAAACCGCCTGCGCGTTCGGCGTAGTGCGTGACCGTTACTTGAGTAGGGAGTCTGTATGAGCATCAAAAAAGGGAAGAAGAAAGAGCGCCGAATCGTGCAGAGCGGGGTGGCCCATGTCCAGGCTTCCTTCAATAACACGATCGTCACCATCACCGACCTGAGCGGCAATACGATTGTGTGGGCAAGCTCAGGGAACCAAGGCTTTAAGGGGTCTCGCAAGAGCACGCCCTTTGCGGCTCAGCGGGCCGGCGAGGCTGCTGCGCGCAAGGCGATGGAGAGCGGAATGCGCCAAGTGGATGTCTATGTGAATGGGCCTGGGTCCGGTCGTGAATCGGCGATCCGATCTCTACAGGCCGCTGGATTGCGGATCCATATGATTCGTGATGTGACCCCGATTCCGCACAATGGATGCCGTCCACCTAAGCGGCGTCGCGTTTAGCGGCGCATGTCGAGAGAGTCGGATACACGAGATTTGTTGGGCGCACCTACGTGGTGATGTCCGGTAACCGGAGGTAGAGCAGTGGCAAAGTATCGCGGTCCCGTCTGTCGGTTGTGTCGGCGAGAGGGTGAGAAGTTGTTTCTGAAAGGCTTGCGCTGTATGACGGAGAAGTGCGCTATCGAGCGGCGAAGCTATCCTCCTGGACAGCATGGGCAAAAGCGTCCGAGGAATTCAGAGTACAGCACGCAGCTCAGAGAAAAGCAGAAGCTGCGCAGAATTTACGGTTTGATGGAATGCCAGTTCCGTGGTGTGTTTGAGCGTGCGGAGCGGCAGTCTGGTATTACCGGTGAGGCGCTGTTGCGGTTGTTGGAATGCCGGCTGGATAACGTGGCCTATCGATTGGGGTTTGGCGCTTCTCGAAAAGAAGCCAGGCAGCTGGTTAGCCACGGGCATCTGACCATGAATGGTCGAAAAATCAATGTGCCTGGCGCGCAGGTCAAGGCGGGCGATATCATCAGCGTCCGGGAGCGAAGCCGCACATTGATCTCGATCCAGGCCGCTTTAGAGTCTGTCGATGGACGAGGCATTCCGGAGTGGTTGGAGTTGGACAAGACGGCGTTCAAAGGCGTGGTACGAACACTGCCGTCGAAAGACCAGATTTCGCTGCCGGTCAATGAGCAAATGGTGGTGGAGTTGTATTCCAGGTAGATGCGGAATTGGGCAAGGGGGTCGGTCCTGTGGCGAACAGACGCCGTTCAGTGGCTGGCTACTCGATGAGATCAAGGGGGAGTCATGATTAAAGCAATGAAAGACTTTCAGATCCCGCTGCGGGTGGAAGTCGACAACGATACGCATTCCCAAACCTATGGCAGATTTACAACAGAGGCCTATGAGCGTGGATTTGGGACCACGGTCGGCAACGCGTTACGGCGCGTACTATTGTCGTCGCTCACAGGTGCGGCAGTGACTACGGTGAAGATCGAAGGAGTTCTGCACGAGTTCTCCACGATTCCCGGTATCACGGAGGATGTGACCTCCATTATTTTGAATGTCAAAGGACTGCGGCTTGCGGTACATACCGATAAGCCAAAGACGCTACGACTTAGGAAGAAGGGCCCCGGTGAAGCAAAGGGGTCTGATATTATTCATGATGCGGACGTGACTATATTGACTCCGAATCTCCATATTGCGACATTGGACAAGGATGCCACATTCGATATGGAAATGACGGTCAATCATGGGCGGGGCTATGTGCCGGCCGAGCGAAACAAGGAAGAGGGCCTGCCGATCGGTGTGATCGCGATCGATTCGGTATTTTCGCCCATCAAACGGGTGAACTTTCATGTAGAGAATGCCCGTGTCGGTCGCATGACCGATTACGATAAATTGACCTTGGAAATCTTGACAGATGGGACCATCTCGCCTCGTGATGCCTTGTCCACGGCGGCTGGCATCCTGCGCGATCACATCGATATCTTTATCAATCCCGATGAGCGACTCGAAGGGCGCGCTGATCTTGGGAGCGATGAGGCGCAACGTGAGGTTAATAAGCATCTGTTCCGTAGCGTCAACGAGCTGGAACTGTCGGTTCGCGCCGCAAACTGTTTGAAGAATGCGAACATCAAGACCATTGCCGACTTAGTCCAGAAGACCGAAGGGGAGATGCTGCGGACAAAGAATTTCGGCAAGAAATCGCTCAACGAAATTAAAGAGATATTGACGGAGATGGGGTTGGGGCTCGGTGTAAAGCTGGATACGGTGCAACAGAATAGCGGTAGCCCGAAGAGTGAGTAACGAAACAAGAGGGAACCAGTGCGTCACAGAAAAAACGGTAGACAACTCGGACGAAAGACGAAACATCGGTGGGCTCTGTTCCGAAGTCTTGTGACGTCGCTGCTCGAACATGAACGAATCGAGACGACGGAAGCCAAGGCGAAGGAAATTCGAGGATTTACGGATCGGATGATTACGCTGGGCAAGGAGGGAACATTGCCGGCTCGGCGGCAAGCCCTTGCATTTATCCGCAGCAAAGATGTCGTCTCGAAATTATTCAGCGACGTCGCAGTTCGATTTAAAGACCGTCCCGGTGGTTATACCAGGATGGTGAAGACGAGGCGCCGAATCGGCGATGCGGCGAAGCTTGTTGCGATTGAACTCGTCACCAGGCCGGATGCTGCATCGGCGAAGAAACAAGCGCCTTCAGCCTCAACTCCTGCGACTCCTGCCGCCGGCTAGATCTCCTGTCTGCGAGATTTAGTCGGCGGCGCGGCGCCGCATCATTATTCCGACGATTCCCCCATCTCCCTCACCTCATCTCTGTCCAGTAGACCATGCTGTGGTCGCGGCATAAGTTTACTTGATATTGAGCTCATGCTACTATCGTGCCAGTCTTCTTCATACTACTAAACAGGAAGCAGGGTCAACGTGTGGCAACGCTGGGTACGGAGAGGTTTGTTAGCGCTCAGTGCGGTGTTGGCCTGTTTCCTCGCCTATCTGCTCGTGACCAACTCGACTATGGTTCCCACCCCGACGGCGGCGGCGCCAGGCTCCATGGATGCAGCTGATGCCACGATCTCCCAGTTTACATTCACCCAAACCAAGGGCGATACGGTTCAATGGCAAGTACAGGCGCAAGAGGCGCGGCTCTTTGAACGAGACAAGCGGGCGATGCTCCAAGTCGTCGCGATCACACTATTTGGCCAGCAGGGGAAAGATCTGACGTTAACTGGAGATGAAGGGACATTGGATACGGAGACGAAGAATTTTGTGCTCGCGAACCGATTGGAGCCGCTCGTGATTCGCACTGAGAGTGGATACGTGATTTATACCAACCATCTGGCTTGGACTGATCAGACAAGAGAGATTCGCACACAGGATCCTGTTCGTATCGTTGGGCATGGGTTAGAGGTGACGGGGCGTGGGTTACTGGGACATTTGGACCGAGAGGAATTTGAAGTGCTTGAGGATGTACATGTGGATTTGGCTCCTGCTTCTTAATTTATTCCCGTTTGGGATAGCTTCATTAAGCGAGTCGGCTGACGCAGCCCTTCCCAAGGGCGGTGTTGATCGAGCGGTGAGCACGACTATTACCTCCAAGAGAATGACCGTAAAAAATCAGGATAGCCAAGCGATATTTGAGGGGGCAGTTGTGCTGACTCGTGGGTCATTGGTTGTCTATTCCGATCGCATGGTGGTGATGTTTCACGTGCAAGACCCCCCCTCGACTGATAACCAGAAAGGGGCTGAGGCCGTCAAGGGTGCTGTACCTTCGAAAGGGCCCGATGTTGTGCCAGCTGTCTCCAATCGTTCAGTCAACAGGATTGAAGCGACCGGACGAGTGAAAATCGAGAAGGACTCGGGGAATGCGACCTGTGAAAAAGCTATTTATTACCATGATGGGGATAAGATCGTCCTGACGGGTGACCCGGTGGCCTGGGATAAGGGAACAAGGGTGAGCGGCAGGCAAATCACGATGTTTTTGGCAGAGGATCGGAGTGTGGTTGAGGGAGGCTCGCATGTGCGGATTGAGTCGGATGGGGGGGCGATCAAGTGATCGTACCGGCTCAAGGGAATGTGCTGTCGGCTGGTACTGAAGCGAACAGGGCAGCAGAGGTTGGTTTATGTGCGACGGGATTGGTGAAAAGTTTTCGCGCGCGCAAAGTGGTGAAAGGCGTCTCGATCGAAGTCCGGGCCGGCGAGGTCGTGGGTGTGCTGGGACCCAATGGGGCAGGAAAGACAACCATCTTCGACATGATCGTCGGTCTGTGCCAGCCAGATGAAGGGGCAATCTCCCTCGGTAAAGAGGTGATCACAGATCTGCCCATGTACCGACGCGCGCGGAAAGGAATCGGGTATCTTCCGCAGGAATCGTCTGTGTTTCGACGGTTGTCGGTTGAAGACAATATTCTGGCAATTCTTGAGATGCTGGACTACTCTCGGTCAGAACGCCGTGACCGGGTCGATGCTCTTCTCAAGGAACTGGACCTGAGCCATATTCGAACGAGCATGGCCTATGCGTTGTCTGGTGGAGAACGCCGGAGGCTGGAAATTACGAGGGCGCTCGTGACGAGCCCGTCATTTATGTTGCTGGATGAACCCTTTGCAGGGATCGACCCGATTGCCGTTGCTGACATACAACAGATTATTACCCGATTGAAAGAAAAGGGAATCGGCATTCTGATCACCGATCACAATGTCCAGGAGACGCTGTCAATCACGGATCGGGCCTACATCATCAACGAAGGGTTGATTCTGGAGGCCGGGTCTCCTGAGTCCATCGTCAAGAGCGAAACGGCCCGAGCGGTCTATCTGGGGGAACGGTTCAAGCTATGATGCGTAAGGATCTTCGCATATGAAACTCAGACTCGACCTTCGACTGAGTCAAAAGCTGATCATGACTCCCCAATTGCAGCAGGCAATTAAGCTGCTGCAATTGTCGCGGCTTGAACTCCAGCAGAGTCTCACCCAGCATTTGATGGAAAATCCGCTTTTGGAAGACCTCCCTACTGAAGCAGAGGACAGCGAAGCCACAAGCGCAGAGGAGAAGGCGGAAGATGCGGCGGCCTCAGCGGA
Organism: Nitrospira sp.; assembly: GCA_031405355.1. Classification (GTDB taxonomy): domain Bacteria; phylum Nitrospirota; class Nitrospiria; order Nitrospirales; family Nitrospiraceae; genus Palsa-1315. Next base: position 22,539 of record JANNIV010000332.1, on the reverse strand, counting down.
TAGTGAGCCGTCGAATGCGGAGGAGTCGACTCCAGAAGAACGGGATACACCGGATGAGGTTTCAGCAGCTGGTTGGGAAGAGTATTTTGGTAGCGACCGGCGGATTGGTGGGTCCGAGTCTCAGTCGTCCTCTCAGGATGAGTTTCCTTCCTATGAACAAACCATGGCGAAGGCAACCTCCTTAGAAGATCATCTTCTCTGGCAACTATCGTTTTCCGGTTTGTCCGATCGTGAAAAGGGGATCGGGCGGTTGATCATCGGTAACCTTGACGATGACGGGTATCTGCGCATGTCTCTCGCGGAAATGGTCAGCGGGACTGATTTCACCGAGATTGAAGGGGAGTCAGTTCTGAAGGATATTCAGAGTTTTGATCCGACGGGAGTGGCGGCACGCGATCTAGCGGAATGCCTACTCTTACAGATCGGACATTTGGGGAAGAGCCCGATGGGGTCATTAGGGGCCAGACCCGGCGCCTTGAAGGGGTCGATTGTTGAAGCCATTGTTCAGCGCCATCTCAAAGACTTGGAGAAGAAACAGTATGCGAGAATTGCAAAAGCTCTCGATGTCACAGTAGAAGAGGTTTTTCAGGCGACCAAGGTTATCGAAGTGCTTGAGCCGAAGCCGGGGCGACCGTTTACGAATACCCACAACTATGTAATTGTCCCTGACGTGTTTGTCGCCAAGAATGAAGGTGAATGGGTGGTATTACTGAACGACGACGGGCTCCCCCGTATGCGGATCAGTCCGTACTATAAGCAGTTGATGGGGGCAGGCGAGAACGGGTCGGAAGAGACAAAGGCCTATCTGGATGAAAAGCTTCGGGCGGCGCAATGGGTTATTCGCAGCATCGAGCAACGGAATAAGACAATCGTAAAAGTGGTGTCGAGTATCGTGAAGTTTCAGGAGCAGTTCTTTGAAAAGGGCGTGGAGCATCTGAAGCCGTTGGTGCTCAAACAGGTGGCTGAAGATATTGGGATGCACGAGTCGACAATCAGTCGTGTGACGGCCAATAAGTACATGTATTGCCCGCAAGGGTTGTTGGATCTAAAGTTTTTCTTTAACGCCGGCCTGCAGCGAGCGGATCAGCCCTCCGACATGATGTCGTCCGTGACGGTGAGGGAGATGATTCGAAAGATGGTGGCGGAGGAAGATACCCGCCGTCCCCTCAAAGATGAAGAGATCGCAGCGCGCCTGCTTACACAGCAGGTTGTGATCGCGCGACGGACAGTGGCCAAGTATCGGGCGGAAGAACATATTCCATCCGCCACTCAGCGTAAGCGATTCTTTTAGCAGGATGCTGAAAAAGCCCGCCAGCGGCGTTCTCGCATCGCTCAGAGGCTCAACGTACCGAAGCGTACGCCTCGCCTCTTCGCTCGCTGCGGCCTTGCTGAACGGCCTTTTTGAGCATCCTGCTCACGGCTCTTGTGTTGTACTAAATCTACAGGCTATTGAATTCCCCCGTGCCACAATAGTTTTCCCGCAGCCTGTTAGAGCTTCCCTGTCCAGCTGCGTTTGTAGTTTGTTCTTATCTGGTGTTTCCCCCGGTGTTATGGATGTTCAAAACCAACCAGCATAGCTGAGTGAAGAGGGGCCGAGGTTATTCAGCTTGAAAGGATGAAGCCTATGAAGATTACAGGACGACGCCTCGTTATCACGCCGGCGCTCAGACAACATATCGAAAATCGGTTTGAGAGGCTCGCGCGGTATGAAGTGAAGCTGAGCCACCTGGAAGTGATCCTGGGTGTGAGCAAGCTTCAGCATTGTGCTGAGGTCGTTTGTACAATGCAAGGGAGGCGGATTCAGGCAAAAGCTTCGACCCAGGAAATGTACGCGACGATCGACCAGCTCGTGGACCGTTTGGCTGTCCAGATACGTAAACATAAGGAGCGCCAGACTGATCATAAAGAACCGACGAAAAGGTCGGTGCGTAAAGTTCCGCGTCAGGCTCTTCGTCAGGAAGAGGAAGAGCTTGAAGTCATTCGTCCGGTCCTGGCTGTTCTGACTCTGCAAGATGCGAAACGCCGGCTCGATTCTCTGCCTGGTTCTCTGGTGATATTTACTGCACTGTCTTCTGGAAAGCTGCAGATTCTACAGCGTATCGATCGTGATCGAGTGGTCCTGATCGATCCGTAAGGGGTAGGTAGGCATGGCAGGACTCAAGTTGGTGGTGATCAGCGGTCTTTCTGGATCAGGGAAGTCGCATGCCCTCAAGTGTTTCGAAGACGCCGGGTATTTCTGCATCGATAATTTGCCGCCGGCCCTCCTCCCGACCTTTGTCGAGCTCTGTCATCAGCAGGGGGGCGAGATTAAGAATGTTGCGCTCGGCATCGATGTTAGAGAGCGCGTGTTCTTCACAGATCTTGTGGGGATTCTTGAGCGGGTGAAGGCGCTTGGTCACGCGGTCGAGCTCATATTCTTTGAAGCTCGCGAGGAAGTCTTGGTTCGTCGATTCTCGGAGTCTCGGAGACCCCATCCACTGCTGCCGCAACTCCCTGTATTGGAAGGCGTACGTTTTGAAAAGGAGCGTCTTGCTGATCTTCGACGCAACGCTGACCGGATTGTGGATACCTCGGACTTGACGGTGCATGAATTGCGTGAGCTGTTGATCAGACAGTTCAGGCAGGAAGGCACGCCTCAGCGGTTAACCATCTCGCTAGTAACATTTGGCTACAAGTTCGGTGTGCCGTACGATATTGACCTCCTGTTCGATGTCCGGTTCTTGCGGAACCCGTTTTTCGTCCCTGACCTCAAACCATTAACCGGGAAAGACTCACGGGTACGGACCTATGTGCTGACTGATCCAGACGCCGTTGCATTTATTGGGCAGCTGGAAGGTTTCTTTAAATTCCTCATTCCTCTTTTTGAACGAGAACGCCGCAGCTATGTGAATGTTGGGGTTGGCTGCACCGGCGGACGCCATCGATCTGTGGCGATTGCTGGACGACTTCAAGCAAGTTTTTCTGCGCTGGGATATCAAGCGACCGTCACGCATCGCGATATCAATAGGTAATAATCCACGGGCCCATTAGGTCAATCCTCCCGCCACCAACCCCTTTGTTTCTAAGCATGTGCAGGGAAAGCGATTTCCTTGACAGGTAGAGCATCTACACTATACTTAGCTGACGGACAAAGCCGCTCCTCAGTGTAGAGGCGTTGTTCGATGTGTACCGGTTGTGCTTCAGGCCCAATTCGTCCCTCAATCAGGGGTATGTTGAGCAGAGGGTAGACCACAGTTGAATAGCGAGAATGGGTTAGGGACACATTCTTTCTTTGGGGCGTGGAAGATTGCTGGGATGGGGATATATGGCCATGAGTAACAGTCTGCGAGAGAATCACATAAAGACTTGCTCTGTACGGATAGTCCTGTACAGTCAGGGGCACGTATGCTGAGTTTATTTAAAGGTATTGCCGAAACCGATCTATTTTCGATGTTTAGCCCGAAGCGACAGCTCGTCGGGCTGGATATCGGGTCGAGCGGGATCAAGCTCGTTCAGTTGAAGGAGAATCGAGGGCGATACATTCTCCAGAAGTTTGGGTTTAAACCTCTTGAGCCGGAAGTCATCGTTGACGGTACAGTGATGGATGAGGGGCGGGTGGTATCGGCGATTAAAGAATTGTTCGAGGAAACGAACATCAAGGTCAAGCAGGTCGCCGTGTCGATTTCTGGCCATGCGGTCATCATTAAAAAGATCAGCCTGCCGCCGATGCCTGATGAGGAGTTGGAGGGGCAAGTGAGGCTTGCTGCGGAGCAGTATATCCCCTTCGATATTAATGAAGTGAACATCGACTTCAGTGTGTTGCCCTCTACCGAGGCCGCGGGTGATACACAGGGAGAGATGTCGATCATTCTTGTAGCAGCCAAGAAAGACAAGATTAATGAGCTGACAGAACTCGTCAAGGGGGCAGGGCTGGTTCCGATCGTCATGGATGTGGACGCCTTTGCAATCGAAAACATGCACGCGATCAACTACCCTGTTTCACAGGATGAGACGACCGCGCTCGTCAATATTGGCGCCAGTGTCATGAATATCAATATTGTTCGAGGCGGCATCTCGCTGTTCACGCGAGATATTCCAATCGGAGGAAATCGCTATACGGAAGCCATTCAACGAGAAGTGGGCATGTCCTACGAAGAGGCAGAGGAAACGAAAAAAGGCGCGCGTTCGGCGGGGAATAATCAGGACGCGGTGACCACAGTCGTCGACAGTGTTAATGCCGAGGTTGCGTCGGAAATTGCGCGGACTGTCGATTATTTCAAATCAACCATGGCGGACGCGGACGTTCAACAGGTTCTCTTGTGTGGAGGGGGCGCTCAGGTAAAGGGCTTGGTCATCCAATTGAGAGATCGAATGCAGGCTGTAATCGAAGTCGCTAATCCGTTCAGCGAAATCGATACTTCAGGGAGCGATTTTGATCAGAACACATTGGCCGAATTGGCTCCGCTGGCTGCCGTGGGGGTTGGATTGGCCCTTAGATCGGTAGGGGACCGATGATTCGCATTAATTTATTGCCAGGGCCCAAGGGGCATAAGGCGAAGCCTCAGTATGATGTCAGAGCACAGGCGCTGTTGGGTGTGGGGCTATTGCTCGTCACTCTAGCAGGATGCTGGTGGTACTCGGCCTCACTCGATGAAGAGATAGCCGTGCGGCAGACCGAAAAGCTCGACAAGGAGAAGCAGGTTGCACAGCTGAAAGAACAAGTGAAGCAGGTTTCTGATTTTGAAAATCGGAAGAAAGTGCTGGAAGACAAAAATCGCATCATCGACGAGTTGGAAAAGTCACGTGTCGGTCCTGTCAAGGCCCTCGACCATGTCAGTCAAAGTCTGGATCCGCTGAAGGTGTGGTTAGTGAGAATGGCGGTCACCGGGAAAGAGGTCGATCTTGAAGGTCGTGCAGCGACCAACGACGATGTGGTGGAATTCGTGAATAATTTGCGCCGGACCGACTATTTTTCGAATATCAATCTTCAAGAAAGTCGCGCCGCGGTAGAGAGTCAGCTCAATATCTATCAGTTCAAACTTGGTTTCCGTCTCAAAGGGTAAGAAGCATGAAACTGCCTTCTATAAATCTTGACCTATTGCGGTCAATCCCATGGGCTCAGAAGGCGGGGCTTCTGGTAATGGTTCTTGCAGGGATTATCGTGGGCTTCTACTACTATATAGCCGAGCCAAAATCTGTACAGATTGCAGGCCTTCAGGGGGCAATTGGCACACTCGATAACGAGATTCAAACATTGACCATCAAAGTCAAGCATCTTGATGAACTTATTGCCGCCAGCAAGCAACTGGAGATTGAACTCGCGAAAAAGAAAGAACGATTGCCGCCTGAAGAGGAGGCGGTGATGTTGCTCAAGCAGGTGTCGGACTTGGGGATTCGCCTTGGACTCGACATTAAGCTGTGGAAACCGAGTCCCAAAAGCGAGGATTCATCGAAACTCTTTGTCCGCATGCCGGTAAATGTAGAGGTTTCAGGCGGCTACCATACCGCAGCCTTGTTTTTCGATCGGATCAACGCGTTGCCTCGAATTGTGACCGTGTCCGGCCTCAAGATGGGAGCGCCAAAGCTTGAGAAGGGACGGGTTGTCACACAGACCGTGTTTGACCTTATCGCCTATGCGGCGCCAGAGGAAACCAAGCTGGGCGCGACGGTTCCTGCAGTGCCTCTAAAGAAATAGGGACAGAATCTTGGATATGTGCGAGGTCATGAGCGATGAGTGTCAACTGTGAAAACTGGCGATTGACCATGAAGACGATAAGCATGGTTCTGATTGGATGTGCCGGACTCCTGGCCATGGCCGGCCTGGGGTTTGCTGCGCCTGGCATAAGTTCTCATGCCAGACAAATTACCCCAATGAGGGAGGACTCCTTAAAAGTGCCTCCTCTCAACGATGTGCCGCGGCACGCACCATCTGCAACCGTAGCCGTGGCACCTGGCAATGAGAATGCTCAGCCAGCTGCACTCAATTCCATGGTGGAACCGGTGAGGGCGCATACCTATGACCCCTCTGGGCGGCGCGATCCGTTCGTGCCAGTGTTGCAACAGGGGGGACTTGGACCAATTGACCCCACCTTGCCTCCGCTCCAGCGCGTTGGGCTCACGGAGATAAACCTGATCGCTGTCGTATGGGGAGCCTACGGCAATGCCGCTATGGTCCAGACGCCCGATGGGAATGGATATACCGTGCGTCGAGGCACGCGTATTGGTCCCAATAATGGCATGGTCACTGCCGTGACGGATAAAGGTATTGTGGTGCAAGAACGGTTTACAGATGTGTATGGGAGCAAACAGGAGCGGGAGTATGTCAAGCTCCTTCACCCGAAAGAGGGCGCAGAATGAAACCTAAGCTGACCATGACAACGACAGTATTTGTTCGCGTGCTCTCGGCAGTGGGAGTGCTCACTGCTCCGATGGCCATGCCATCGATGGGAGCCTCATCCGACATGCCAAATGTCGATTCAGGTATGCAGTCGAGCGTTGAGGGAGGCCCGGCGAAAACTCTGACCGCGGTCGATATTCAGCGTGGCGTCGACGATATCCGTGTTGTCATCTCGGGGGATGGTGAGCTGGCCCACGAGGTAACACGTCTTGATGCGCGGCGACTTATGATCGACATTCCACACGTGGCTTCCTCCGTATACAAGCCAGTTATACCTGTGAATCACGAGATATTGAAGCAAGTGCGTCTGGGTTCTCATGTCGATAGAGTACGGGTAGTATTTGATCTTTCCGCTACGGCCACCTATTCGGTTGAACCGCAAGGAACGAATCTTATTGTGACACTTCGGGAAGGGGCCGGTATCGATGTGGCCGCAAGTACAGGTTCAAACCCTAGAGGGGCGATCGAAACTGCCCAGCCAGAGAATTCCACGATGCCGCAGGTTTGGGTCGATGCTACTCCTCGGACCGCCCAGCGGGCAATGGCCACAGTTCGGCGGTCTTCACCTAAATTTCATGTGCAAAACGTCCAGATGACTTCCGGGACTGACAGTACAGATAGGAGTGAGAAAACCACACCAAAAGATGATTTGGTCGTTGGAGAAACGCATTATATTGGCCGGCGTATTTCACTGGATTTTCAGCAGGCGGATATCAGTAATGTGCTGCGGCTCATTGCCGAAGTGAGTGGATTCAACATGGTCGTCGGTGAAGGGGTCAAGAGCAAAGTCACGATGAAGCTCGTGAGTGTGCCCTGGGATCAGGCCCTCGATATGATTTTAAAGATGAATGGGTTAGGCAAGATCAGGCAAGGGAATATTCTCTGGATCGATTCGCTGGCGAATATTGCGAAACAGCAGAATGAAGAAGCGATGGTAAAGGATGCCAAGGTAAAAGCAGAAGAACTGGTCGATCGGGTGTTCTATATTAGAAACCTGCAAGCACAAGAACTCATGACGTCTCTTCGACAGTATTTGAGCCCGAGAGGGTTGATGCAAATGAGTCTGGGATCCAATGCCTTAATCGTTCGGGATACGGAAAGCAAAATTGGGGTGATGAAACAGCTGGTCGACGGGCTCGATCTCGAAGTGCCTCAAGTTCAAATTGAAGCCAGGATTGTGCAGGCGGACACGACCTATTCCCGCTCTCTGGGTGTTCAGTGGGGAATCCAGAATTTAAACCAGCTTGCCGGTTCTGGGGTGGCGAACTTCAGGACGGGTAATACCGGAGCATTTGGGGCTCAAACCTCAAATTTTCTGGTCAACCTTCCTGCCACAGTCGGTGGGTTGGTGTCGACTCCCGGTGTCGGGTTCACGATTGGAAAAGCAGATGGCGCGTTGTTGGATATGCGTCTGTCGGCAGGTGAGTTGCTCGGTCTGAGCAAAGTCATCGCCGCGCCAAAGGTTACCACGCTGGATAAACGGGAGGCGAAGATCTCGCAGGGGGAATCGATCCCGTTCCAGACGACCTCCCTCCAGGGGACTCAGACAACTTTTGTGGATGCGAACCTGGAATTGAATGTCACTCCTCAGATTACCTCGCGAGACCCTAAGGAAGTCGGTAAGCAGATTATGATGAAGGTTCGCGCAACCCGAAATGCCGTCGGTGCGCGAAGCAATCCGGCCGGTCCCAGTATCGACCGCCGTGAAGCCAATACCCAGGTTCTTATCCGGGATGGCGAGACGATGGTGATCGGCGGGGTCTTTATCGATACGCAGAACAACAGCGTGTCTGGTATTCCCTATCTTTCTCGTGTGCCTGTTTTGGGATGGCTCTTCAAGCAGAAGACCGAGGCTGTAGCGAAACAAGAGCTGCTGATCTTCCTAACGCCCAGTATTGTGAAGAGCATGTAGCGAACTTTCGAGCCGGTCAAAGCGGGGGCAGGGTAAGGGTGGTGGGCCTTCGCGGTCGGTGTTTCCTCTCGACCCTCCAATGCGTACGCGCTAGTCCTCTGCGTATTTCAGACACAACCACTGCTGACACGGCTCGTCGCAAAACAGTGCGACGGGCGCGGTCGTCTGTGCGTCCAAGACGGCCGGCAAATGCATTCGACATAACCAAGACCCGAAAACCTTCTAGTTTCCGAACCGTTGTGGTACCATCCCCCCCGATGTCAGCCGTCGCTATTTAATATCATTGCCGGTGAAGCGGGTCGTGAAACCAGCCTTTCCTATCCAACAAGAATCGGATAGGCGACTGGTATTTTTTGGTCAGGAGAGACCGTCATTGCGCATGGCCGGCGTGGTAGAACAGACTATACCGGTAACGTTGGGGGAGCGGAGCTACAACATCGTCCTTCACCCAGGATTACTTGGGACAGTGGGGGCCAGGCTCACTGCCTTTACGACCTCTCCGAAGATTGGGGTTGTGACGGATAAGCATGTGGCAAGCCATTATCTTCAAGAGACTCTCCGCTCGCTGTGCAAGGCGGGATACGATCCGACGCCGATTATCTTGCCGCCGGGAGAGCGAACGAAGACGCTCGGTACAATCGCTAAGATCCTCGATGTGCTAGCCAGGCAGAAGTTCGAACGGCAGTCCCTGTTACTGGCCCTCGGTGGTGGAGTCATCGGTGATATCACCGGCTTTGCTGCTGCGATCTATCAACGAGGAATTCCGTTCGTACAAGTGCCGACAACACTTGTGGCTCAAGTAGATTCCAGCGTCGGGGGCAAGACCGGCGTGGACCACCGGCTGGGAAAGAATCTCATCGGGGCGTTTTATCAGCCACGCGCGGTGTTGATTGACCCCCTCACGCTGCGCACGTTGCCACGCCGAGAATGGATCGCCGGGTTAGCTGAAGTGATCAAGTACGGCATTATTGCCGACGAGGAATTCTTCGCTTTTCTGGAGCAGGAAATGCCTGCGCTCTTGAAACTCGAGGAGGCGCCGGTCATCCACGCGATTAAGCGATCTTGTGAGATCAAGGTACAGGTGGTTGTCGAGGACGAACGGGAGTCGGATCGCCGGCGCATTCTCAATTATGGCCACACGATCGGACATGCGCTGGAGTCGCTCTCGGGCTACCGCGGGTTGATCCATGGTGAAGCGGTGGGGATTGGATTGGTGCAAGAAGCGGATTTGGCTAGTCACATGGGCCTCTGTGGGCGAGACCTTGTCGAACGGATCAGAAGTCTGGTGCAGCGTGCGGGATTGTCCGAACAGGTCTCAGAGGCATCCTTTACGTCCCTGTGGGGCGCCATGCAACATGACAAGAAGGTGGTCGGAGGGCGGGTCATTGGGATATGGCCAGTGCAGATTGGGAAAGTGCTCATTCGTCCGATCGAGCGGCAGGTTTGTGCAGCGTGGTTTCAGGACAAGCATGGCCGCAGAAGACGCCCGTCGAGCAGCCGTCAGCCAGGCAAGCATTCTGTCCGTCCCAAGGCCCGTGCACGAAGGTAACGCTCAATGACGACAAAACGTATACCATCCGTGGCGCACCTTCAACAGGCTTTGCGTGAAAAAACACGCGAAGCCGATGTCCTCCATCGGATCTCTGCGTCGATCAGCAACCAACTGGACCTCGAAGCGATTCTCAAACATATCGTCGAAGTCGTCGTCGAAGTCACCAAGGCGGATGCCTGCCTCCTCTACCTCTTGTCGGATAGCCAAGACGAACTCATTTTGCGAGCCTCGAAAAATCCTCATCCGAAATTGATCGGTCGCATCACGATCGGTTTGGGGGAAGGCATCACCGGGTGGGTCGCTCAGGAACGCACGCGCGTCGTGATCCAGAGTAATGCGAACGACGATCCACGGTTCAAGTTTTTTCACAACCTTCCGGAAGACCGCTATCAAGCCTTCGTCTCCGTACCGATTATGGCCAAAAAAGAAGTGGTCGGTGTGATCAATGTCCAGCATAAACGCCCCAAACGCTATCAGCCCGATGAGATTATGTTGCTCTCGACGATCGCCAATCAAGTCGGTGGAGCGATCGAGAACGCGCGTCTGTACGATCAAATGCAACGCAAAGCCTTGCAAGTGGAAACATTGTCGCAGGTCTCAGAAACGGTGGCATCCAATCGGTTGATCAAAGACGTGCTACAACTCCTGGTATCGATGACCGCGCAAATGATGAATTCCAAGATCTGTTCGATTATGCTCTTGGACGAAGCCAGCGGGGAACTGCGTATCGCGGCGACACAAAGCCTCAGCGAACAGTATCGCCGGAAGCCGAACCTCAAAATCGGACAAGGTATCAGCGGCCGCGCCGTGAAAGACCGCCGGCCGATCATCGTGCTCGACGTCTTGACCGATCGAGACTATATGTATCCCGATATGGCGAAGAAGGAAGGGCTGTGCTCATTGGTTTCGGTGCCGATGATGGTGCGGGAAAAGGCTCTGGGCGTGATCAATAGCTATACGTCCGTTCCGCATGTGTTTACCGGAGAAGAAGTCAAGTTGCTCCAAGCCATCGCCAATCAGGCCGCTATCGCCATCGAACATACGACCCTGGTCGAGAAGTCCCATGAGATGCAGGAAGCGTTGGCGGTTCGGAAGATCATGGAGCGGGCCAAGGGCTACCTGATGCGCTCGAAGAAGCTGACGGAAGAAGAGGCCTTCAAACTCATTCAGCGGCAAAGTATGGATTTCAGAAAGTCGATGCGCGAGATCGCTGAGGCCGTGCTGTTAGCCGGAGAACTCGACCAGCGGGCTGAAAAACAGCGGGGATAGGTTCGAGACAGGTTGAGGTCGAGGCTGATGAAGGCCGGACTGTTTCAGCATTCTGCTAAGGAGTCTATCGCGGCGCTAGTTTTTTTGATGATGAGGGGCTAGGACGTATTCGCTCTTCTTCTTGCTCCGCCAGTTTCTTCTTGATTTCCAATAGTTCCTTCCTAAGCTCGTCCATATCGGCATCTCGCTGGGCGGATTGCCCCTTCACAGGCGTCGGAGATTGCGCGGAAGTCGGGCGCACGTCCGGCGTGACAGGCATTGTGGCAAGCAAGTTATAATCGATCACGACGGTTGTGTCGGTTGAGCGCGCGGTTCGATAGCCCTCAGGACGCTTGGCGGATTCCGGGACAAAGTGTACTGTGCGGTTTAGAAATCCTGCCGGACTGGATAGGCGACGATTGGCCAGAGTACTCGTTTCAGCCTGTTCCGTCCGATGGCGATAGGCGGTCAAGGTCAGATACAGCGATTGTCCGTAAGCGTAGAGCGTACCCTCTGTCGACTGCTCGGATATCGTCCCCGGCTTCTGTTCCGAATCACAAACTCCGGGGAAACGAACGTCAGATAGGCAGAAGACCGTTCCGGCTGATTGCGATTGAGACTGCGCACCGGCTTGGACGACACGAAACCCAACCTGTTGATCCGATGCGGCTCTAGCGAGTCCCTCGACGAGAAGCGGCGTCAGATATTCAACCTCCTCGTCCCCAAATGCTCGGGTTGCCTCCTGCTTGCCGCCGGCCAGGTTTCCGAAGACCCCTCGGGTATCTTTGACGACCACGCCACGAAGACCCCTCGCCATCGTGTCTGCCGACAACGTGATGGGGTGGGAGGCTTGAAAAGACCGATCGGGAATCCGTTCCATGTATACGGCTCCGCGGTTGGATTCATGGATCGTGACGTCGAGATCAGGGGCTGTTGCGCAGGCAGATAAGGCCAGAATGGCTCCGGTCAGCAGGGCAAGAGTAAGTCGCGGATGATGAGACATGGGCAATTCCTACAGTGTATTTGTGCCGGCAGTCTAGCATAACTGAAAAGGGACAGACACCGACAATCTTCTGCGGGGTGTGAATGAAAATCCGACGACTTGACAAGGAGGGCCATAGACTCCGAATATGAACCCCCTTCCTTCATTATACGGGCTGACCGATCATGTCTGAAGCCACAGCTCCCCGCCCCTACTCCTGGTTGCCGGTCCTTCTCGGTGTGCTGACGATCGCTACGCTGAGCATCGGCGCAATCGCGTTCCGTTACGTCGAAAACCGCATGATCGCGACCGCAGGCGAAACCCTAGCCCATACAGCCGCCGAAGTCTCGGACAAACTGGACCGATTTCTCATTGAACGGCATGGCGATGTGCTGATGATGGCAAGGACGTTCAGCGTGCAGCCACAGAATCGGGAATTTCAGTCAGCCTATATCGCCGGGGTCAAGATCGCATACGCGGATTACATATGGATCGGCGCAACGGATGCGCGGGGAAAGATTGTAGTGGCCACTGACTCGAGTACGGTAGGGCGGGATTACAGTGCCGAACCCTGGTTTCAGGCCGTGCGTCACGGGCTAGGGGTCCATATGGGGGACGTAGAGCCATTCGCAGTGATGGGCGGTCCTGATGCCATAGCCATGACGGCTCCGATCACCGGGCCGTACGGGGAATTTCTGGGAGCTGTGACGGCGCGGGTGGGAATTCCAGGGCTTGAAGACGTCATGACGAGGACTCTTCTGGCTTTCCGGCAGCGGGAAGGATTTTGGGGAGCGCTGGAATACCAGTTCTTGACTGAGCAGGGGATTGCCTTCATCGATTCCGATCTCGATCATAAGGGCAACGTCAATCTCAAAAAACTCAGCCTGCCGTCGGCACTATTAAGTGACTCGTCTCTATCAAGCTACGTCGAGGAGGAGCACCTGCGTCGTCATGTGCCGGTCATTACCGGCTATGCAAAGACTCAAGCCCATGCGGGGTTTGAGGGTATGCATTGGACAGTATTGATGCGCATGGATCGGAGCGACGTGCTGGCACCGATTCGAGAAGTCCTCTGGAACCTTGGTCTGGCCGGCGGCGCCGTGGTGGTTCCAACGTTTGGACTCTTGGTCTGGACTGTGACCCGCGTGAAGAGGGAATATCGGCACGCACAGCAGGAACATGCGCTCGCCAGGGAGGCCGAAGCGTCGCTGCGCAAGAGCGAGGCTCACACGCGGCGCATCGTCGAGATGGCGCTCGATGGTTTCATCGGGATGGATGCGGCTGGTGTCATCACCGACTGGAATGCCCAAGCCGAACGGATATTCGGTTGGCCCCGGCAAGAGGCCGTCGGTCGGCCCCTCTCCGTCACCATTGTCCCTCCACAACACCGGGAGGCCCATGAACGAGGATTGCGGCGCTTCCTTGCAACCGGCGAGGGGCCGATGCTGAACACCAGGGTTGAAATTGCAGGCTGCCACCGGGACGGGCACGAGATTCCGATAGAGCTGGCGATCTCGCCGGCCATGGGGCAGGGGGGGGCCTACACGTTCAGCGCGTTCGTACGGGATATCTCGGCCCGAAAGCAGACGGAGGAACAGGGCCGCATGCATCAAGAGGAACTGCAACGACTCAACGAGGCCTTGGATAGGCGTGTACAGGCTCGAACACAAGAGTTGGCCACCGTCAACGAATCATTGGTCGCGGAAGTGTCTGAACGGATGCAGACCGAGCGATCGCTCGAATCTAGCCGGCAAGCGTTGCAGAAATTGACGCTCCAGTTGTTGCGCGTCCAGGAAGAAGAGCGGCGTCGTATCTCGCGTGATTTGCACGATGACATCAATCAACGGCTCGCGCTGCTTGCCATGGATATCGAAGCGGTAGGACGGCAGCTCAGCTCCTCATCGGATGACGTGGGCAGGGCCGTCCAAGAGATACAAGACCGGGTTGTGGAGTTGTCCGATGTGGTGCGTCACTTGGCCTATCAACTTCATCCTTCCATTCTTGATGACCTCGGCCTTCCGATCGCCTTGCAGCGGTTGGTGGACGACTTCACGGCTCGAAGCCGTATCCGGGGCAGCTTCGGACATAGGGATGTCCCCGCAGCCGTTCCTCAGGAGATTGCAAGCTGTCTCTATCGTGTAGCCCAGGAAAGCCTCAGCAACGTGGCTCGCCATGCCTCGGCGTCTCAAGTCGATGTGGAGCTGACTCGGTCTCAATCTGAACTGATTGTCACGATTACGGATAATGGAGTGGGATTCGATTCTGAACAGTCTCTGCACGGATCACATGGGCTGGGGTTGATCGGGATGAAAGAGCGAGTCGCCTTGGTGCATGGGGAATTACTGGTGAGTTCTGCTGTGGGGAAGGGAACGAGGGTGCAGGTGGCGGTGCTCGTTCCGGAGGAAGAAGCATGAGCAGGCCCCGGGTACTCTTGGCCGATGACCATACTCTGGTGCTGGACGGATTCCGGAAACTGTTGGAGGATCGGTGTGAGATCGTCGGTGCGGCGGAGGATGGCCGAACGCTGCTTCGGATGGCCCAGGAACTGCAACCCGACATTGTCACGCTCGATATCTCGATGCCGGAGCTCAACGGGGTCGATGCCGCGAGGAAACTGAAGAAGCTTCTGCCTCGCACCAAACTGATCTTCGTGACGATGCACGCCGACCGGGCCTATGTGAATGAGGCCTTCAAGGCTGGCGCTTCCGGCTATCTGCTCAAACGATCCGCCGGATCAGAACTACTCCAAGCCATCCAATCGGTCATGGAGGGGCAGTGCTACGTCACGCCCCTGGTCGCCAAAGGTCTGGTGGAGTCGGCCATCTCAGGGAAGATGCCAGCGGTTCTAATGGACAAGTCCTTGACTCCTCGCCAACGAGAAGTGTTACAACTCGTGGCAGAAGGGAAGACAGTCAAGGAGATTGCGTCGGCCCTCACTCTCTCACCCAAGACCGTCGAGTTTCACAAATCGCAGATCATGACGCTGCTCGATCTCCACACCACGGCGGAGCTGACAAAGTACGCCCTCGTCCACGGACTTCTTACATCGGAATAGCCTTCTGCGTTCCTCGCTTAAGCGTTTAAAGTTTCTAGTGGCAGGTTCAAGCGATCAATGCGACACACCGAGGGATCTGGCCGGCGGGATGGTTGTGCGAGGCGCTCGGGGTCTCGCGCGCAGGCTTTTATGCCTGGCGGACCCGATCGCCGAGTGCCCGGGCGAGGGTCAACGAACAGCTGCTGAACAGGATGCGAGCCAGCTTCCTGGCCAGCGGCCGGACCTATGGGGCCCGGCGTGTCTGGCACGATCTGCTGGCGGACGGAGTCTCCTGCGGCCGACATCGGATCGAGCGGCTCATGCGACACGCGGCGTTGCGCGCCCGTCCCAGACGGCGGCGAATGCCCTCAGATACCGGTGTGCGGTCGACGACCGCCGTCGCGCCGAATGTGCTCGACCGGGCGTTCACCGCCGCGTTGGCAAATCGCAAATGGGTGGCCGACTTCACCTACCTCTGGACCGCCAAAGGCTGGCTCTACGTGGCCGCGGTCGTCGATCTCTTCTCTCGACGGGTGGTCGGCTGGTCCATGCGTGCGACGATGACCACGCAGCTCGTCACCGATGCGTTCGTGATGGCGATCTGGCGACGAGGCACGCCCGAGGCCGTGTTGCATCACTCGGGTCGGGGCAGCCAGTACACCAGTGAGCTCTTCCAGCGGCTCCTGGCCGACCACGGTGTGACCTGTAGCATGAGCCGGGCTGGCAATGTTTGGGACAATGCCGCGATGGAGAGCTTCTTTTCCTCGCTCAAGACCGAACGGACGGCGAGCAAGACATACCGCACGCGAGACCAGGCCAAAGCCGACGTGGTTGATTACATCGAGCGCTTCTACAATCCCACGCGACGGCATTCGACGCTCGGCTATCTCAGTTCGATGGAGTTCGAACGGCAGGCAGAATTCGCGTAGGCGGGTGTAAACCAAACTGGCAGCAGCCCAGGTTACGAGTTTAGCCGCCATGGCCCAGAGACTTCTCGCCCACGAGCCGACAAGAATTTATAACTACAGACTACAGCTCGACACGATTCAAGAACTCGAACGAATGCTATTGAGCCGCAAGAAAGCTAGCCGAGCCGGTTTGCCAGGTTTAGAAAAAGGTCGCGATGAAATCATAGCCACTGGCACGATTAGCATCCAGACAATCATGGAGGCGCTGGCGAAGCAGGCCTGTCTGGTAAGCGATCTCAGTCTGCGCGAAGGGATACTGCGATCTGGCACGCCGACACAATGAGTGCGAAGAGTTGGTAGGAACGAACAGTGAGAAGGTATGATTGCAAGACCTGACACGCAACTGACAGCGAAACGCAGCAGGCCAGGCTTTATGTGGCCAGCATTATCGCATCGAGGCCGCTTCGGAATTTCAACTAAGAATGGGATTGACTCAGTAAAGGAGCGTTAGACATGGTGCCCTAGATTGTATACAATGTTATGTCGTTCCCAGATGAGTCATGTACGGATTGTGCCCACCTTCCCATGGCGCGACCCTAGGAGCCATTCAGGTTGGATTATCCATGAACATCGGTCGTGAGGAGTCTGACACAGAAGAGGTGATAGCTTGATTCAGGTGAACTGCAGACATGGTTGTTAAGGTTGATCGGATGGGCGGAAGCCAATTCTCAAATCTCAGTGCGTCGATCGTTGCGACACTGAAAGAGCGGATCATTCATTGGCAATATCCGCCAGAACACCGGCTTACTGAAGCAGAACTCTGCCAGAAATTCGGCGTAAGCCGTAGTCCGGTGCGGGAGGCCCTCCGGACACTGGCGACGGATGGGTTCGTCAAAAAGATGTCCAATCGGGGCTACGCGGTTAAGCAGCACAACCTGCGCGAGATTGAGGAGATCTATGAGGTTCGCTTGGCCCTGGAGCTGTTTGTCGTCGAATGCTTGGCGAAGCGGGGCACGCCAAAGAATGATGAAATAGATGCGCTCAAGCGTACATGGACTGGTCTGCTGAACGGATCGTCTAAGAAGGATGAGGAGCTCGCCAGGCTGGACACACTGTTTCACGAAACGCTCGCCCATGCAACAGGAAACAAGTCTTTGTTGCGGCAACTTCGCGCCATCAATGAGCGGTTGCTGCTTTTTCGCATGATAGATTTCGGCAAGGCACACCGTGCCGAAAGTACATGCCGCCAGCACCTGGAAATTCTTAAACGCATTGCAGCCAAGGATATATCGGGTGCCCGCAAGGCCATGCAACGGAATATCGACGAGGGTCGGAACAACGTCCATGCATCGATCAAGGATGCCCTGGCCAAAGCCTACTCATTCTAGGAAACTCCACTCTCCGCCGTCATCCCTGTTGCCAGGGGAATCTCTAGACTGTATGCTTTCTCAATGCCTGCTGTTACCGAATCAATCTCATGTCAAGCCTGGCCTCATGTCGCCTGGCGATAGGAGCGTGCCCAATGCGCCTCAATGCACTTTCGTCCGGCGTTGAGGCGCCGACCATGTGCTTCAGCGGGGTTATTCACAGTATTTTCCACCAGGCGTGTAATGTCAGTCTTGAAAGCGATGCATTACTCACCCTTGTTTCATCAGAGAAAGGCAACCTCTCCCAAGGTATCCGCCTGAGGACTCCCCCCCAGTTCACCTTTCTGAATCAGCTCCGGATGGGCCAACCGGTCGCTTGCCGCGGAGGGATTCTCAGAATCAGCGGGTCCGATCTGTCCGTTGATCTGCGAACCGCAAGCCTCTGGCACATTGATCTCAAGGGATTGCGGGTCGATCTACATCAGCGTGACACGGCTCAAGCGTGGGCGGTCGCCTGGCTGGAACTGGGGAAACATCGGCGCGAGAACGGAATATCCGCAATGATCGCGGCCATGCCTCTGCCAAGACAGAATCCCGTGACATCGCCCGGGATAAAGACACTTGTCGAAAGGGCGGTTCAAACCGTTCCGGCCCTGATAGATGCGACACGCAACTTTCAGGTTGATGGCGCCATCACTGCCATCAGACCTTTGATCGGGCTGGGGCCTGGCTTGACGCCTTCGGGCGATGATTTCATCGTGGGGTATCTGGCTGGATTGTGGAGCACGGCGGGCAGTGATTCATCTCGGTTGAGGTTCATGTCATCCGTGGGTACCTGGCTGTCTCAGGCTGCAGCAGGCACCAACGCGATCAGCTGCACCTACATTAAGTCTGCGGTCAACGGCAATGTTTCCGAACCGATTGCGACTCTGGCGCAACGCTTTGGACAAGCAAGAAGCATGGACAGCGTCCGAGAAGCGACAAGGAACGCCCTCCAGGTGGGCAACACCTCAGGGGCCGATGGTGTCCTGGGGTTGTTGCTTGGCTGTATTGCCTGGGCGGCGCCTTCGTTAACTTATTCTCCTTCGCCGAATACCCCGTAGCTTGCTGCGGGAATGACGGCGAGGACAACCCTCCATAGCCTTGGCGAAGGAGGGTAATTATGGCTTTGCTAAGTATCTTGTTCCAAACTCCTGCAGAATGCTCCGGTGCGGTCGTGATTGCCAGGGTTACCGTGCCGTTTTCTTGGTGTGCGATAGACGGAAGGCTCGAACGATGTTTCATTGGTTTTTCCAAGACAGGAGGAGCAGACAATGCTGCCTGTGAAACGCTTTCACTGGGACACTCCAGAGTATGCGGATGCCTTTACCACCTTTCTGAAATATACTGGGGGGCGGATTTATGTACGCCAGATCCTCCGAGAGATCTTTTCCCACTATCCCGTTGAGTCGCGCGCGATCGATTGGGGTGCTGGGGAGGGGGACCTCACCCGTCTGATGTTGGAACACTTCCAATGTGTGTATGCGGTAGAACCGCACCCGGGCATGCGCGCGGTGCTTGCGATGAGGTGTCCGCGCGCGCAGGTTTTCGATGGCACCCTCATCTCAACGATCCCGCCCACCCCAGTCGCAGTTGGGCTTATCAGCCATGTGTATTACCATGTTCCCGATCACAAATGGGGTGCCTATACGATTCACGCAGCCAATCAGCTCACCGAGAATGGCGTGCTGGTCGTGACCCTCAAAGACCCAGGTTCGGGATGTAATCAGATGCTCGAATACTTCGGGGCGCCCCGCTACAATATCTATGATGGCCTAGCCAGAGTGATGCGGTTTCATACTGAATTCGACTTTTCGTATACGCGTGTACCAGGTTTCATCTCTACGCCCTCGTTCGACGATACGCTCCAGATTGCTCGGTTCATGTTGTGTGACCGCGACGCCGATGCTTTCTCCCATTCCCCAAGCGAGGAGGAGTTTCAGGAGTATGTCCGCGAGCATTTCTGGGACGAGCGGAGAGGCAGAGGGGGGTGGTTCTACGAAGAGGTGTTCTGCTTCGTGCGCCGCAATGTAATGCGTGGGAAGCAACCTGAAGGTAGGAGATGAGGGGTGCCCAAACTCGTTACGCCCGTAGCGTTAATTCTTGACGGATTTTGCCTAACGATCGCGTGGAGTAGGACGCGCCGTGAGCGGCGCGCCCATCATCGCGCTGCACATCGATGATCACCAGTCGGCTGTCCGCGGATCGAACTCGAACACATATGGCCCTACCTCGACAGTTGTCATTGTAACTTCCCTCATTCCATCTTTGAGGTTTCTGCGGCCCTCCAGAGTGCCGATTCCCTCCTGAACTTGAACCCGGTCCATAGGGCCGCGCTTGTCAAGTTGTTTATCTACTGGTCCTAACCCGCGAGAGCGCCAGCGCGCAACGAGACTTGCTACACATCTGGTCGTAGTATGGAGAGCCTCCATCTGGTGAGACCTTCGAATGGTTGTGGCGGAATTTCATATAAAAATGACTCAGCCAGTACTTTGTTCTTGACTTGGTATACAACTTAGTGTTCAAGTGGCGCCGTAGAAATAAATAGCACGACGTCACACAATCGCAGACAAAAATCTCTCTTGGGGCGGTTCATGCAGTCATCCCAGACGAGACACCACGCTGCAGGATTGGACGTTTGCCGTATAGGCTTTCGGCGGGGAAGTTCCCAACCGCGTGACGTTCAACGTCACGCAACCGGCGAAGGCGTCATTGGGGAGGCTGTGAACATGGCCAGGGCGACAAAAATACTCCGAAATTTCTATCGTGATTCGGTCTCGCTGATGCAACTCTCCTCCACGTTCGCCAAGTTGCCCGGCGTGGAACAAGCCTCGGCGATCATGGCCTCTGCAAACAACATTAGCCTGCTTAAAGAAGCTGGGTTGCTGGGGGGGGCTATTGAGGCCGGTCCCAACGATCTACTCATCGCGCTTCAGGGAGACGACGACGCCCTTGCTGCTGCCATAGCTGCAGCCGAGTCGGCCTTGAACCAAAACCCGTCTCCAATGTCCGGAAACGGGAAGTCATCTGCCATGGCCCCTCGTAGCATTGAAATGGGGCTCGAAGACATGGTTAGTGCCAATCTGGCCTTGATCTCCACGCCTGGCGAATACGCTGCCGCCGAGGCGTTCAAGGCCTTGAGTCTTGGCCTCAACGTGATGCTGTTCAGCGACAATGTCCAGTTGAAAGATGAGATTGCGCTGAAACGCTTCGCTCAAGCGCACGATCTCATCGTCATGGGACCGGATTGCGGGACCGCCATCATCAATGGGATCCCGCTCGCCTTCGCCAACGTCGTGAGGCGCGGGAACATCGGTGTTGTCGCTGCGTCAGGTACCGGTCTTCAGCAGGTCACTTGCCTTATCGATCGATGGGGTAAGGGTATTTCGCAGGCGATCGGAACCGGAGGTCATGACTTGCACCGGGATGTGGGGGGCATTTCCATGCTCCAGGGGCTGAAGGCATTGGCCGCCGATCAGTCTACCTCGGTCATTGTTCTGATTTCCAAGCCTCCGGCACCGGATGTTGCCCGGCGAGTATTGAAGGAGGCAGGCCAGACAGGCAAGCCGGTGGTGGTGAACTTTCTGGGTGCAGGTTTGGCAGATATCAAAGGGCCCAATCTCTATGCCGTGAAGACTCTCGAGGATGCTGCCCTCACGGCAGTGGCCCTATCTGACGGCAGACCCCCTGATTCAGCGGCAGTCAAGAGTGCCCCGGCTAGTGCGATGCCACCTTTCTCTCCAACACAGCGATTTGTGCGTGGCCTCTACAGTGGTGGCACGTTTTGCTATGAGGCCACACTTCTTTTCACCGAAGCTCTGGGGCAGGTCTATTCGAATACGCCTGTGAGCCCACAAGACCGTCTTGAGGATGTGTGGAACAGTTGTAAACATACCGTCGTCGATCTGGGAGACGATCTGTTCACCAGAGGACGCCCTCATCCGATGATCGACCATCGACTACGGAGTGAACGTCTTCTCAAGGAGGCGTCGGACCCTGAAGTGGCTGTCATCTTACTTGACGTGGTGCTGGGCTTTGGCTCGCACAGTGATCCGGCGAGTGAAATGGTGCCGGTGATTCACAAGGCAAGAGATGTGGCAGAGAAAGGGGGGAGGCATTTGGTGTGTGTCGGTTTCGTCTGCGGCACCACGTCCGACCCGCAGAACCTGTCCAAACAGGAAGCTGCGCTACGTGGAGCAGGAGTGATCTTGACCGAAAGCAATGCACAGGCCGTGCGCCTGGCCGCCCAGATTGTCGCACGGGCTGGTTCACTGCGTGGGGACGTGTGATGATTGAATTGTTCCGGGAGGATCTTCAGGTCTTAAATGTCGGGCTGGCCTCATTTGCGAAGTCGATCGCCGATGCCGGTGGGGTCGTGACACACGTCGAGTGGGCTCCACCGGCGCAGGGTGATCAGAGCATCTGTCAGGATCTGGCGCGGCTCGTCAACCTACCGGTCATCGAGGCGGCCAACCACAAGGCGTTCGACGCCTATCTGTCGGCTCAGCCGGTGCTTCAGGGTATCGGAATCGCCGGAGAGGTGCTTCCCAACATGGGGAAACGCATGGTGCTGCACGGAGGGCCACCGATTGCGTGGGAGCGGATGTGCGGCCCCATGCAAGGCGCGATTATCGGGGCCATTCTTTATGAGGGCTGGGCTGCCAACCTTGACGAGGCACGGGCGTTGGCGGCCAGCGGCGACATTCCCTTCGAACCCTGCCATCACCATGACGCTGTCGGCCCCATGGCAGGCATCATCAGTCCCTCGATGCCTGTCTGGATCATTGTGAATACCGTTCACGGCAATCGAGCGTTTTGCAACATGAACGAGGGGTTGGGCAAAGTCTTGCGATTCGGTGCCAATAGTCCGGACGTTGTTGCTCGCCTTCAATGGATCGAAAAAGTTCTCGGCCCGACATTGCAGGCAGGGTTACGGATCCTGGGGGGATTGGACCTCAAACCATTAACGGCGCAGGCGTTGCACATGGGTGATGAAGTGCATAACCGCAATGTCGCGGCCTCCTCTTTATTTCTGAAACGAATCATCCCGGCCTTGCTCAAGACGAGCCTCTCGCACACTGAGATTTCAGCGTCGGTTGACTTCATGGTCGGGAACGACCA
>JANNIV010000331.1:0-1604 GCA_031405355.1 Nitrospira sp. | reverse complement strand
GGCGGGGCCGTGTCGCTCGCGGTCGGCATGGCGTCCATTTTTTCCGCGCTCCCTGGTATGGCCGGGTTGATGGCCTATTGGTATCAGTTTGCGCTGGTATTTGAGGCGTTGTTCATTCTGACGACGATCGATACAGGCACGCGAGTGGGACGCTATCTCATCCAGGAGATGGGTGGACGCTTCTACCCTCCGTTGCGGCGGATGAATTGGTGGCCAGGTGTGGTGGTGAGCAGCGGGCTGATCGTGGGAGCCTGGGGCTATCTCATCGGCGCCGGCAGCATTTCGACGCTCTGGCCGATGTTCGGCGCAGCGAATCAGTTGCTCGGCACCTTGGCCCTCTGTATCGGCACGACGGTGCTCATCAAGATGCGGAAGGCGCAGTATCTGTGGATCACCGCACTGCCGATGTTATTTGTCGGCACGATCACGTTGATGGGGTCCTATGAGATGTTTGGAATGTTTGTGAGCAAGGCTTCGTCCCTTGCCGATAGCGGGCAGGCCTTTGCGTTGTACCTGGATGCTGGGCTGGTGGCGGTGGTGGCCTTGCTCGCGGTGATCGTCTTGGGCGATAGTATCAGGCAATGGTACGGCTATGTGATCTTGAAGCGGCCGTTCATCAGCAGCGAAGTGGTGGTGATGGCGGGCGGAGGCTCGCCGGGAAGAATGCAGACGACGATGTGTCATGACAATGAGGAGCGGCGGTTGCAGTTGCCCGGCGGGGGGTGCTGCTAGGGGGAGAGGGGATGGAGGCTGATGATCTTCTGTGCTCGCGCAACGCGCGGCCTCCGAAGGGCGGGAGGGGAGCAGCCAGACCATCCTTCTTGCTCGCTGAGGCCGCACGATCAGAATGTGCTCCCTCAATGCGCGCAGTGAAGGACAGTCTGGCTGCTCCCCTTAGGGCAAACTGGAGAAATTCGGAAGGCCCTCGCCCGGGCTAATGGCACGTCACGGGAAATCGATTGCGAAGCAATCGGAGGGTAGGGCGGGTGAAAAATATCTGCCAGTGGGTGGGCGGGTGAGAAAGCTGCGCGCAGTGGGAGACCAAGCAGGCCACCCTGTGGAATGTTGGAGAAAGAGTTTCCTGTAGAAAAATAGGTGAAGTGAGAAGAGGAGGGGATCGTGGCTGAGCAATTTTCGTTCGATGTGGTTTCGGAAGTGGACATGCAAGAGATGAAGAATGTTGTCGATCAGGCGACGAAGGAGATCAAGCAGCGCTTCGATTTCAAGGACTCGAAGACGGAGATTACCTTGAAGGAGAAGGAAAAGGAACTGTCCCTGATCTCCGACGATGAGTATAAGCTCAACGCGGTGAATGACATCATTAAGACCAAGTGCGTGAAGCGCGGGGTTTCGCTGAAGGCGTTCACCTACGGGACTGTTGAGCCGGCGCTGAGTGGGACGGTGCGCCAGGTGGCGAAGATTCAAAGTGGGATCGCGGCGGACAAGGCGAAAGAGGTGACGAAGGCGATCAAAGAGTCAAAGCTGAAAGTGCAGGCGCAGATTCAAGGCGAGCAAGTGCGTGTGCTGAGTAAGAGCAAGGACGACCTTCAAGCGGCCATGGCCTTTCTCAAGGGCAAGGATTTTGGGATTGATTTGCAGTTCAC
>JANNIV010000330.1:0-2801 GCA_031405355.1 Nitrospira sp. | reverse complement strand
CAGATTCTGATCCTGATCGATGACCTAAAGATTGGCCCTCCGGCATCGCGAGTGGCGACCGTTGAAGTGGAATGGAATCCGGGCACAGGGCGATTTTCAGATTTTCAAATCTGGTATTGAGGGAACCGGTTTGCAGGATGCTCAAAAAGGCCGCCCAGCAAGGCCGCAGCGAGCGAAGAGGCGAGGCGTACGCTTCGGTACGTTGAGCCTCTGCGCGATGCGAGAACGAAGCTGGCGGACTTTTTCAGCACCCTGCTAGGAGCGACGGAACGTATGGCACGAGGAGGTGAGGAGTTGCACGATCTGGGCGAAGCGCGCCGACATGTCGTCGACCATGACGATGAAGATACGACCATGTCGTCGAGAGCGGCTGAGTCTCCCGCCGACGAAGATACATCGAGTCGCCGCTCCGAAGGGTTAGATACCCTCAAGTGCTACTTGCGCGAGATCCGTCACTCAACCTTGCTGACGTTTAAACAAGAGCAGCAGCTGGGCAAGCGGGTCATGGCGGGAGACGAGCAGGCCCGCCAACAGATGATCGAATCGAATCTCCGCCTGGTGATCAGTATCGGTAAGCGATATATGCATCGCGGATTCCCCTTCTCCGATGTCATCGAAGAGGGCAATCTTGGGCTGATCAAGGCCGTCGAAAAATTCAACTACAAGCGCGGGTTTCGCTTCAGCACCTATGCGTCCTGGTGGATCAGGCAATACATCGAACGAGCGATTATCAATCAGGGAAAGCTCGTGCGGTTGCCGGTGCATGTGGTGGAGCGGCTGAATCGTTATCTCGGTAAAGTGGAGCGGCTTGTCCAGGAGCTCGGACGAGAGCCCACTGCGTCTGAAGTCGCGTCACGGATGAAAACGACGGACGAAGAGGTGTTGGATCTCAAACAAGTGGTCCGCACAACCTGTTCATTGGACAGTCCGATCAATGAAGGTGGCGATACGTTCTTGCGCGATGTGATCGAGGATCCTTCCTGTATCTCGCCTGCCGATACGACCGAGGGAGTGATGCGTCGGGCAGAGATGATGGAGTGGGTGCAGGAGTTGCCTGAGAAGGAGCAAACTGTTATTATGTCGCGGTTTGGGCTCGATGGGAGTGAGGCTAAGACATTGGAAGAAATCGGCCGGGAGATGGGGTTGACCCGTGAGCGGGTCCGGCAGATTGAAATGGCCGCCTTGGCGCGTTTGCGCCATACCAT
Organism: Nitrospira sp.; assembly: GCA_031405355.1. GTDB lineage: Bacteria > Nitrospirota > Nitrospiria > Nitrospirales > Nitrospiraceae > Palsa-1315. Next base: position 1,596 of record JANNIV010000330.1, on the reverse strand, counting down.
TGAACGCAAAACCATGACACAAGCCGACCTGCTCTGACCGATGTCTCCCGTCAACTATCACGCCCTCATTCGCGAGGTTCCCGACTTTCCCAAGCCCGGTATTCTCTTCTACGATATCACCACGCTGCTCAAAGACGCCCGCGCTCTGGCATCGATTGCCGATGAGTTGACCACCTACTATCAGGGACAACGGATCGCCAAAGTCATCGGCATTGAATCGCGCGGATTCATTTTCGGTGGGATGATGGCAAACCGGTTGAACGCCGGGTTTGTCCCAGTCCGGAAGCCCGGCAAATTGCCCGCCGACAGTTATGAGGTCAAATACAGCCTCGAGTACGGTTCCAACTCCCTTGCCATCCACCGCGATGCGATTAGTGCAGGAGAGCGAGTGCTGATCGTGGATGATTTGCTGGCCACCGGAGGCACAGCCGCCGCAACGGTGTCCCTGGTTCGGCAGTTAGGAGGCGAGATCGCCGGGCTCGACTTTCTCGTGGAACTCCAAGGCCTGAAAGGCCGCGAAAAGCTGGTCGGCCACCCTATCCATTCGACAATCCTCTATCCTTAGCAGGATGCTGAAAAAGGGGGCGGGATGGCTGGGACAATCCCCTTGCTCGCGCAACGCGCGGTCGCAGACTCCCCTCGTTGGACGCGCGCAGTTGGGATCATCCCAGCCACCCCTTGTAAAGTGATAGCTCGCTGTGGCCTTGCTTGGGACAAGGCGCGTCTCGGCGCGCCAGGGTTGGGCGGGTGAGAAGTCTAGCCTTTTTGAGCATCCTGCGCGGGGTTCTTCTGTTGGCCTACACATACGGACCGTTGAATTCCCTCCTGTCATCTAGTTTTTTCCCCGCAACCTGCTAGAGGCTCCCAGCCTCTTCCCCTCAACCGCTTGTAAAAAGCGGGAGCGCCGTGCTATGAATGCCGAACTTTTTTCGGCTATTCGGCGTTCACCCTAGGAGTAGTATCCGTCATGGCAACGAAAACCCCCGCCAAGAAGAAACCGGCAGCGAAAGCCAAGATGCGGGCGAAGATCGAGAAACCCGCGAGCAAACCCAAGCGCACTCCAGTTGTGGTTCCTGAAAAAACTATCAGCATGGCCGTCTCTCCCCTGGCTGCCAGACCCAAAGAGTCGGCGAAAGAACGCGAAGGGCGGGAACACCGCCGCCAAGTTCTCCAGCAGATGTTGATGCGGAAGCGCCAGGAAATTATCAAAGAGATTGAAGGAAGTTTGGGCCAATCCCTCAGTGAAGATAAACAACGACGTCTTGAGTCCGCACGAGACGTCGGCGATCAAGCCCTCATGGATCTCGATCGCGAGCTGGGCATTTCCTTGATGGAAATGCGCAATCGCCGTCGGCAGGCCATCGATGAAGCGTTAACGAGGCTCAACGAGGGTACCTATGGTATCTGCGCGGAGTGTGGCGTCGAGATCAGCGAGCGGCGATTGGAAGCAGTTCCGTTTGCGAAACTCTGCGTCGAGTGTCAGTCGAAAGAAGAATTGCTGGAAAAAATTGAGCGAGAAGAAGATCGCGACTGAGGGTTTCTCTACCCGACCCAGTTCTATTCCTTCCTCACACAGTCCACGTCTCGTCTGTCAGG
>JANNIV010000329.1:0-3086 GCA_031405355.1 Nitrospira sp. | reverse complement strand
CGCGCAACGGAACCCGAGGCCGACCCCGTAAGAGTTATTCTCCGGCTGATTCCAGAACCGATGACTCGTATGGAGGGAGGTTTCCGGCGCGAGCCAGGAACCGCCGCGCAGCACCCTGACCGGGCCTTGATTGGCAAAGTTATAGCCCTTCTCGGCGCCAGTCGGATTCAAGGCAGGGCTCTCCTTATAGTATTTCAGGTCATACCAATCCTCGACCCATTCGAAGACGTTCCCTGCCATGTTATAGAGTCCGTAGCCACTCACGCCTTCGGGATAGGAATCGACGGGGGTCGTACGGCCAACGTTCTGGCCATAGTTGGCTTTCTTCTGGTCGAGTGTATGGCCCCAAGGATAATGGTTGTCGCCTTGCGGACCTTTGGCCGCACGCTCCCATTCCGCTTCCGTCGGAAGCCGCTTGCCTTCCCACTTGCAGAACGCGCTCGCGTCAGTCCAACTCACGCCGACCACCGGATGATTGGCTTTGCTGAGTCGAGGATCGTCCCAATAGGCCGGCGCCGGGTGACCAGTGGCTTTCATAAACTCTTTGTATCGTGCGTTCGACGCTTCAAACTTATCGATCTGATAGGCATCCAGCACGACCTGGTGCTTGGCTTCATCTGAATGTTCGTTGCTCCCCATCGTGAACTCACCCTTTGGGATCAGTACCATGTCCGCCGCTGTTGCGACGGAGACGGCTCCTGCCATCAATGCCACCCCCAATCCGACCTGAAGCACTGTTTGACTCCACATTGGACACCCCCTTGGTTTACTAACACCAGGATGACCCTGGTTGGTTGGACACATTTCTATCGACCTTTCATCACACAATTGTTTGGCAACATCTTTCCTGGAAGCTGAACCGTCATTGAGTTTTGCCGAAGCTGCCGATTGCTCAGAATGACAGGGTTGACAATCTCGCCGCATTGCACACAGCGTTGGGCGGCAAACTCCGTCTCGCCGATGCAGAAGAGTAAATCCATGCAGAAGTCGGTCACCATGAGTCCGCCGCATCTGTCACACGTCGATTCATTCATAATTGCAGAAGAGACTGCATGACTCCTGATCTGCTCAGCTCTCATTTCCTCCGCGAATGCTCTTGCCATGATTACCTCCATGAATTATGTGTTCAATGTTTGCATCATGTATGTCTACTGTATAAACCATTCTGTCCAATGCGTCAAGTGTTATTTCAAATAATATTTGACAAACATTGAACATCGTAATACAATGAAGTTATAAACATGAATGCTCATAGAATTCATAGAGTTGCAAAACTTACCAGCCTCTCGAAGGATGTGATTCGCGTCTGGGAGAGACGCTACGGTCTTGTCAAACCTTCACGGAGTTCCAATCGTTATCGGGAATATAGCGACGAGGAGGTAGCACTCCTCCGCTTTGTGAAGGCTCAGATGGAACAAGGGGCCACGATCGGTGCACTCGCAGCTGAGGGACGCGATCAGCTTGTCGCACGCATGCGTATTGCGACTCCAGTTTCTGCAGAGGAGCAGAAACCTCATGAGCGTCTGTTAGACGATTTAATGGGCTCGCTCGATCCACTCGATAAGGCAGGATTCGAGCGCAGACTTAACGGCGCAGTGGCCGTCATTCCGTTCGATGAAGCCGTCCAGCGGATTCTGCTCCCACTGCAACGGCGGATCGGCGAGCTGTGGCACCAAGGTCGATTGAACATCGCTGTCGAACACTATGTGACGAAGATCATCCAACAGAAGTTGTTTTCAGTCATGAATCAGCTTCCTGTGAATGAGTTCGGTCCACGGATCTTGATCGCCTGCCCGGAAGGCGAAACCCATGAGATCGGCGCCCAGGCTGTGGCCTACATCGCAGCGATCAGAGGATGCCATGTGTATTATCTCGGGCCGAACCTTCCCCATTCAGACCTCGTGATCTTCTGCGAGACGATCACGCCCGATCTCGTACTGCTCTCTCTCACTGAGGTAAAGCCCGAAGCCGCGGCGCTCCAACAACTCAAGGACCTTGAGCAGCTTGCCACCCGCTGGTCTGTGGCTGTCGGTGGCCAGGGTGCCCGCGCCATTGGAGATCGCCTTCGTGATACCAAGATCGAATTGCTCGATGATCTCACCGCACTCCACAGCCGCCTGACGATTCTTCTTACAACCCGCATGCTCGCCGCTCGTGCCCGATAAAGAGCGCGCGCAGCCGCATGATACGTGCCGTTTCTCCAGGAAAGAGCGTAGACCGAGAACGGTGATGAACACCATCCTGGCCGAGCATTTGTTTATGGCTAGAAATCTGAAATGGGAGGGAGTGGTGCCGAAGGCGGGATTTGAACCCGCACACCCTTGCGGGCGCTAGACCCTGAATCTAGTGCGTCTGCCAGTTTCGCCACTTCGGCACATCGAGGTGGAACGCGGATTATCCTGAATTTATGAGGTTCCCGTCAAGCAAGCGGCTTGGTAACGACTCAGGTAGATAGGCTGAAGGCTTTTAGGGGTTGGGCTTCTTGCCCAACGAGGATTCATCGCTTCTTGAACCCAAGATCGTAGAACCCGAGAAAGTGTTGAATGGCATGATTCGTGTTTTCCGAGATCCCTTATAATCTTCACACTTCAGCCTTCAGCCTGAACACCTGAGTAGTTACGCGGCTGAATTATTGAGATTGCGACTCGTGTGAGGCCCACAATCCGGCCGCTGCGATATCGCGTCGGTTGCCACTGACCACGATCCGCTCGTGGACGAGCCCGGCGGCGCCAAGCAATGGGGCCGCCTCAATCCACGGCGCCTCATCGGCGATCAACACATCGAACCGAACGCGACTGAACAGGGGATCGCTCAGCACTCGCGATGCGGTGGTGACGACGAGCCGCCGATTCTGAATGAAGGCCTGGCGGTTCGTATCTTCTTCTGCCGAAAGCAATTCTCGGATCTTTTTCGTTCCGCCCAGCCGAATGATCTCCTCTTTAAGATCGTCAAACTCCGGCCGCATGTCTTTCGGCACAGCAGCCTCCGGCACAAGTTCATCGATGCGGGCCTTGGCCACATCAAGTTCCCCTCTCAGCTCGGCGCACTGACTCTCATATAACTCAAGATATTGATGCAGCGATTCA
>JANNIV010000328.1:0-3026 GCA_031405355.1 Nitrospira sp. | reverse complement strand
CTGTTCGGGCTCTACCGGTGAAGGGCATGACGACCTTGGCTGTCCCCCGGTCTCTGCGGACCTCGGCACTGTCGGTCTATCACGCCCGAGTTGATGATGAGCCGTATCATTACCGCACTCGGTCCAAGATACAAGGCACTGCCGCAGACGGCAGAGCCAGTCCCCAGGACTCAGCGCGCCGCTCTCGCCACGCGGCTCAGCGATTTCACGACGAACCGTCATGAATAGTGCGGGCTAGCAGGATGCTGAAAAAATCCGCCAACGTAAGAAGACCGTTATTTGGTTTGTTTGGTTTGTCTTGTTTATTTGGTTGAACCAGACTAACGAAATAAACGAAACAAACCAGATAGACCAGATCAACCAGACAGACCGGGCTAGTCCCATCATCTCCCGATGTCGCCTAATGGCTGGTCCGTTACAATCAAGGTTCCGCGCGGATTGGGGGCAAGAGTATTTGAGGCGTCGAGGGCCTCCCGACCGGGAGTAGGGTGGCAATCGGGAGTGATCACCATTCCCCAATGCTGATTTTCGCTGCATATATTGTCGACGAGGAGCGCCTCTGCGTGATGAAAGAGGAGAATGCCGCTCAGCATATTTTCTCGGCACTTGTTCCTGACAAGCTCCGGATGGCTCCCAGGATCCCGCACCGCAATACCGAAATGGTGATTGCCTCGGCAAAGATTATCGGCAATCCTCGGCTGTGCCCCTGCAAATACGAAAATCCCCGATTCGCGATTGCCACAGACTTCGTTTTCAACAAATGTCGGCCGCGATTGCGGCCCGTAAATCACGACGCCTGACAGAATACCCTCTGTGGCACGGCACTGTGTCACGACGCAAGTACTATCGAGCAGGTTCATCGCCGAATGCTGATCGCTGCCGACGTATCGAAACGTGATGCCAGAGATGCGACCGCTTGGAACCTGCTGTAGATAGAGGGGGCCCCCACGGCGAGAGAATATCTGTACCTTGTCTCGATCAGCCCCCACCAAATGAATCGGTCGTCCCGTGATAAAGACTTTGTCCTCATAGATTCCGGGACGTACAAAGACCTGGTCATGCTCTCCTGCATCGAGTAGTGCCGCACTGGGTCGCGGGTATGAGTCGCTGTCGTTTGCGTCGACAATCAAGGTCCTTCCCCCCAGTGGATTCGGCGGCGGATCAGCTATCATGTCCCATCCCCTTCACCGCGTCTTTCTTGTTCATTTCGTTCATTTGGTTTGTCTTGTTTATTTGGTTGAACCAGACCAACGAAATAAACCAGATAGACAAGAGAAACCAGTCAGACCAGACAGACTGCGTCGCATTATTTCGGCCACAAACATGCAAGTCAAGGTTCCCGCAAACCGTTTATTGAAGCCACTTCATAAGGGGCCCGTTTCAATATGTCAAGGTGGGGACTCACGCACAGAGCGTACAATTCTGTCGCTGTGGTGGGGCTAACCACTCGGTAAATCCTGGTATCGAGTGACGTCAAGCTCTTGGATTCCTGTCGATTTTCTTCACACTGGATAGTTGTATGGTGGCATGGCGATTGCCTTATTGCAGGAGGACGGATAGCGAGACTGTTTCGAGCAGTACGGAGGGATATGATGAACATACTGAAGATCGTGCTCACAACAATGATCGCGGTGCTGTTTTCTTTCAACCTCGCCGTAGCCGCCCCCTCCAAGGTGCAGGATTCGTCTCGACACCTCTACGATCGAGTGATGGAGGAGTACAAACATAGGGATTACGCGGCCGCGCTGGCTGGTTTTCGATTCTTTTTAGAACTCCACGGACAGTCTTCGCTGGCAGCTAACGCACAATACTTGGTGGCAGAATGTCAGTACCGATTGGGGCGCTATAAAGAAGCTTTAAAATCCTACTACCACGTTGTGTCCTACTACCCGCTCAGCCCGAAGCTTGCTGCTTCTACCTTGAGAATTGGGCAAACCTATACGAGGCTAAAGGATCACGAGAAAGCTCATATGATGTATGAGCGAGTGGTCGATCAATATCCTGAAAGCGCTGAAGCTGAGACGGCACGGAAAGTCCTCGACACCGCGCCGATGCATGAGGAGGATCCGACCCCTCAACGGATCAGCAACGGCTCGCTCGACTAGTTCTATCTCAGACAGGCAAGGAAGCCATCGGCGATACGCAGTGGCAGTCACTCATCTTCACCGACGCCAAATAGCTGAGCCAGTTGAGGCACTGTATAGGACGTGTGAGGTTTCAACGTGGTCAACGTAATGCCTGCTGCCTGTAGTACTAACTGTATTTCCCGCCTCCGAGTGACCTCCTGTAGCTGAGCGGGGAATCCTTCCTCAAGAAGCACAACCTGCTCCGCAGTCTTCGTTCCTGGGTGAACCAATACAAAGTCGAGTTGCTTTAGCGCGATCTGTCTCAACACCTGAGACCGCGCTGTTCCTTCTGCCTCGACACTGACAACAGACCAGAGCGGAACCCTTGCAAAGACAAGATAGTGGTCTTCCACTGCCAAACGGATAAGATTGTAGAGCAAGAGATCAGTGTCAGTCAGTAGAGGCTGGGGCCGCAACGTGACGTTAGGAGGAAGGACAAATGGCTCTTTCCCGACTGACCCAGTGGTTGACGAGACCTTCAGCCGCCAAACCAGAAATACCAGGAGTACGATGGCAAGGCCGATGAATACATATTCCATCATGTCTCTATCACCTAGGAAGGAATTCACGCCAGCGAGGTCCATTCGGGACAATGGTCCCAAGGAGTACAGGATGGTTCGCGCCTGTCACAGAAGGGATGTTGCCCCACTGTCCAGTTACGGTTTGGTAGGCCAATAGGGCAAAGGCCACCGCCTCAAACACCTTACTGTCCCATCCCAGGGCCTCAAATGTGGTGACTGGAACGGGGGCAAAGACCGTTGCGAGGTGGCTCATAATTGCACGGTTATGGACGCCACCGCCACCCACCACGACTTCATCGATCTCACCGCTGATCCACCGCCGCGAGGTTCCCACCGCCTTGGCCGTCCACATACTGCAGGTTGCCAATAGATCTTCGAT
>JANNIV010000327.1:0-3020 GCA_031405355.1 Nitrospira sp. | reverse complement strand
GACCTTTTTCATCGGCCTAACTATGGATGTTCAGGATTTTTTAGTACAAGGCGAAGGCCATGAAGAAGACAAGCGCGAGGCTTGGCAACTTTTCCAACAGGCCTATGAGCGCCAGATGAAGGGCGAACTGGAAGAGGCTGTGACGCTCTATAAGAAATCGATTGAGACGCATCCCACCGCCGAAGCCTATACCTTCCTCGGCTGGACCTACAGTTTTATGGGACGGCTCGACGACGCAATTGAGGAATGTCACAAGGCGATCGCCCAGGATCCCGACTTCGGCAACCCCTATAATGACATCGGCGCCTATCTGATCGAAAAGGGCGAACTCGACGAAGCGATTGTCTGGTTTCAGAAAGCCCTACAGGCGAGACGTTATGAGAGCCCGGCCTTCCCTCATCTCAACCTGGGCCGGGTCTACGAGCGCAAAGGCCAATGGACCGAAGCCATCGATTCCTATAAGAAAGCCCTGGCCCTCAACCCCAATTATTCTTTGGCCAAAAAAGCGCTGGGACGGCTCATTAGTTCGTTGAACTAAACTCGTTTGTTTGGTTTATTTAGTTTATTTTGTTTCTCTTGTTCAATACCAAATCAACCAGATGAACCAAACAAACGAAAAAACAATTCTCGTGGCCGTCACCGACATCTTTTTCTATACGAAAGTCCGCGACGCCCTGATGGCGAAGGGCTACAAGATTGAACGGGCTCGGACGCAGCAGGACATTGCAGAAAAAGCCTTGGCCACGACCCCATCCGCATTCATTTTGAATATGAATGACGAGAGACTGGATGCCTTTCAAGCCCTGGAAACACTCAAGGCCGATACGGGCATGAAGACCCTTCCCATCCTCGCCTTCGCCAACCATGAAGAAGTCGATACGTTCAACCGGGCCAGAGCGCTGGGAGTGACCAAGATCGTCTCGCGCAATGAATTCTCCTCACGGCTGAAAGACCTGGTGGAAGAGGTAATGTTGAGTGTGGAATGCTGAATGTTTAATTTCATTCAACATTGAACATTCATAATTGAACATTTGAGTATGAAACGCTCACCCATCCACGACCACCACACGAAGCTTGGTGCGACCTTCGAAGAGGTTGCCGGATGGGACATGCCCGCTTACTATGGAGAGTGGCTCGCGGAATATCAGGCAGTACGCCAGGCAGTCGGACTCTCCGACCTTTCGCATCGGGGCAAGATCCGCGTTACCGGCGACGATCGTGTGAAATGGCTGCAGGGCCTCATCAGCAACGATATTCTCCCACTCCAGCCAGGCGAGGGCCGCTATTCGAGCTTTCTCACCCACAAGGGTAAGATGCTCGGCTACTTTCGCGTCTATGTCTTCTCCGACAGTCTGTGGGTAGAAGATGTCGGCGAGGTCGGCGAGGCCACCTTCCAAGTCCTCCGAAAGTTTCTACTCTACGGCATCAAAGCGAAGATGGAGAACTGTGCGGAGTCCTGGGGGCTCTTGCTTATCAGTGGACCCAAGGCCTGCACGACCGTCAGCGCCGCCTTCGGCGTCGAGATGAGCGATCTCAAACCGGTAAGCGCCATCGCAGCCAAGATCGGCGGCCATACTGCGTTCGTCCTGCGCACAGAAGAAACCGGAGAGACCGACCTCGAAATACTACTGCCCGCCGATGCCCTCCATACGGCCTGGGAACGGCTCATGGAGGCCGGTGCGACGTACGGCATCAAGGCAGTCGGTGGTCACGCTCGCGAGGCTCTCCGCATCGAAGCAGGGCTGCCAAAGGCCGGGCCGGACCTCAACGAAGAGATCGTCCCACCGGAAGCGAATTTGGAAGGGAAAGCGTTTAGCTTGAATAAGGGCTGCTATCCTGGGCAAGAAGTCGTGGCAAGAATGGATACGTACGGCAACGTACGACGGCATCTGGTAGGACTGGTCATAAAGGATGCCACGGTGCCCCCGAAGGGAGCCAAACTCTTTGCGGGCGATCGTGAAGTGGGCTGGATCAGCAGTGCTACCCATTCGCCGCAGCTCAATCAAGTGATCGCCTTCGGATTTCCGCTGCGGGATTTCAGCAAGGCAGACACTGAGCTGATCGTGGAATTCGACGGTCGCAAACATCCCGCCACCGTCCGCACCTTGCCCTTTTACGTAAAGAGTTAGCCGACTGATGAAACAACGCTGGATGGTTCTTATAGCCTTGTTCGGACTGATGCCGATGATCCTGGCCATGTTACCGGTGGATGAGGCCCTGATTACGGCAGCTCACAAAGGGGATCTCGACGAGGCCACCAGAGCCATCGAAAAAGGGGCCGACGTCAACGCGGCGGACAAAGACGGAATCACTCCGCTTTACAGGGCAGCTGAAAACGGGCATCAAGACGCTGTGGCCCTGCTACTGGGCAAAGGCGCAGATGTGAAACAGGTGACGATGGACGGAGCGACCCCGCTTCACATCGCGGTCGAGATGGGCCATCGAGCCGTGGTGGAACTGCTGTTGGATAAGGGCGCGGATGTGAAGCAGGTGAGAACAGAGAGCGGCGACCCCCCTCTCTTTATCGCGGCCCAAGAAGGGCATCGTGACGTGGTCGCCCTGCTGTTGGATCGTGGCGCGGACATCACGCAAGTACGGTTGGGCAACAATGCGACCCCTCTCTTCGTCGCAGCGGGCAAGGGACATCGGGAGATCGTGGCACTGCTATTGGACAAAGGGGCGGAGGTGACACCGGTGACGACGAACGGATGGACGGCTCTTCATGTCGCCTCACAACAAGGACACCAGGAGATCGTGGTCATGCTGTTGAAGCAGGGAGCAGACAAGACAGCGAAGGATGCCAAAGGCCTACGACCGGTCGATCGTGCACGCGAAAAAGGCCACGCTGCGCTGGTACCTTTGCTGGAGCCCTGAGCACGTAGGGTTTGGAGGCGCGCCGCTTCCGAAACAACTACTTTTCAGGATTTCGCGCTGCCATAACCGCCGACCCAAACTTCAGCAGACTGGCCCGTTCCTCATCGTCCAACGCCAACAGAAGGTGCGCTTCTTCGCCGTGCATC
>JANNIV010000326.1:0-1781 GCA_031405355.1 Nitrospira sp. | reverse complement strand
GGAAGGGAACACGCCATGCTCGAGCCGAACGTGGTGCACTGCTTCCGCAAGGAATGCGGCCGGGTTATCAAGATCATGCGGCATACAATTGCGGTCAACGGATCGTTATTCTATATGCTCCGGATGCTCGTTCAGTATCTCCATAATGCCGATCGATTGGGGAAGCGAACATGCCGCAGCACCGAGGGCTTGCGGGGCATTGAGTCGCTCAAATCGCACTGAGGAAGGTGCAACCAGCTGACGCGAATTCCACCACCGAAGCTGTAACACTGTTGCCTAACGGGGCAGACTGGTTCAGCGGAAGGAGTTCAGAGGGCGATTTCAAGGGGCTCATGTCTTGCAGAATCGAAGCGCATAATGCACGAGCGCGCGTGGTCATCACGAGTGTGCCTCACGCACAACAACATATACAAGGAGGTTCGTATGAAACAGTTAGTAGGAATGTTAGCCCTGGCGATCGGCGTGGTGTTGGTGCTGAACGGCCCCGCGTGGAGCGATCAGAAAGGGAAGGGAAAGAAAGATGAATCGAAAGAGACGGTTGAAATGGCTGCCAAGGCCAAGGTGACAATCGATCAGGCGATCAAGACGGCGTCGGAAAAAGTGCCGGGCAAAGTCGTCGAGGCCGAATTGGAGAAGAAACACGACGCACTTGTGTGGGAAGTCGAAGTCGTCACGGCGGAGAACAAGGTGATGGAGGTTCACATCGATGCGGAGTCCGGAGCTGTGATCGACGTGGAGGAAGAGAAGTCGGAGAAAGACATGAAGCGTGAGCAGAAGCAGGAACGTAAACAGCAGCACAAGCCCTAAGCGAACCGGGCAGCCAGCAGAATCAGCAGATGATGGTTGGGCCAGAAGCTAGGGGCGAAGACTTCCGGTCGAGAACATCAATTTTCTCTCTGGCCGGGAGCCTTGCGCCCATGCCCTAGCCAGTTGCCTCGCTTTAGCGACGAACTCTCATGAATCATGCGGGCGAGGACTCCGGTTGCTGTTTCAATGAAAAGATATCCGCTATGCCTCAGTTGCTAGAGAACGAGACGACCAAGACCTGGCAGTTCACAGCGGACAAGCTCACAGCCCTCCTTGGCACCGATTCCGAGCGTGGGCTCGCTGGGCAGGAAGCCGAACGCCGTCATGCCGAATTCGGCCCCAATGAACTGCCCGAAGCCCCGCCACCATCACTACTGAAGCTGTTTCTCTCCCAGTTCACGAGCGTCATTGTCTGGGTGCTGATCGGAGCGGCCGTCATCTCCGGTCTTTTGGAAGACTGGATCGATGCGGCGGCGATCCTGGCCATCGTATTTCTCAACGGTCTGCTCGGGTTCGTGCAAGAGTTCCGGGCCGAGCGGTCCTTGGCCGCGCTTCGAAAGATGTCGGTGGCGACGGCGCGAGTGATCCGTGACGGCGTCCTCCGGTCCATCCCCGCGCGCGAATTGGTATCCGGAGATGTCATTCACCTAGAAGCCGGCGACCGTATCCCGGCGGATGCTCGGCTCATCTATGCCGCGAATTTTCAGGCGCAAGAGGCTTCGCTGACCGGCGAATCCACACCGGTTCAGAAAACGGCAACCGCCCTCGACAGGCCCGACGTGTCCTTGGCCGACCAGACCAACATGGCATTCATGGGCACCATTGGGGTCTCCGGCAAGGCCCGCGCGCTGGTCGTCGCGACGGCGCTCCGAACGGAGCTGGGCCGGATCGCCTCGATGATTCAGAAGGAGTCGGAGGCTGAACGGGCAGAGACCCCGCTGCAACGCCGGCTCGAACAATTCGGCTATACCCTC
>JANNIV010000325.1:0-2119 GCA_031405355.1 Nitrospira sp. | reverse complement strand
GACGGCTGAGCCTAGCCAAAAATCCCAGGCTGACTGCCTCCCACATGGCTCGGAACACCTCGACACCGGTGATGACGGACCCATCAGCCAAACGGGCGTGAATCACTGTGCCCAGATCCTCAGTGGCAAAGCCGCTGGATGCCGCATCATATTCCTTGGCTGAGAAGTCGAAAAATTCCAATTGTCGCATCCGGTCTAACCGTTTCATGAGCGCAATCTCTCGATCGCAAATAGGGCAGGCTCCGTCGAAGAATACAGTGAGGGGATATTGTGTCATCTGACCGACCTCTGCTTGCTACCCTCGGGATAGGGACTGCCTCATCAATCGATCCAGCCTGTGATCCAACTCAGCAAACTCCTCCAGGACCGTAATATTGTATTTCAAGAAAAAGTCTCGCATGGCGATCGCCCCATGTCCTCCGACGGCGAGATTGGAGACAGGAATCACTTCATCCGCAAGAGCCTGGATTAGTTCCGTAGCCTGGTCATCGGATAGTGCGAGAGGAAATGAAATGATCGTCAGATCTGGTTCAACCTTGCCACAGAGATTGGCCAGCGAGGCAACGGGCACGTTGGCTCCCAAATAGTGGACTCGGCAGCCGCGAAGACGGCATCGATAAGCAACCGTCAATGCGGCAATGTCGTGTTCCTCACCGGGCGGGCAGGCGACGACTACTTTGGCGCCGAACTCGGCCACTGGCAACTGATTCATGGCCGAGAAAATCTTTTGTTGAATTTGCTTCGTGACGTAATGCTCGATGGCCACGTCTATATGACCCTCGTGCCACAGCTGCCCGACCTGTTCCTGAAGCGGGAGCAAGATCCCGTGAAGCGCTTCCTCAAATGGAACGACTACAACGGCGCCGTTCAAACGCTTTTCAAAGTTCACACGATTGAAGGGATTCAGAGTGGACAGAAGTTCCCGCAGGAGCCTGCTGAATGTATTGTCGACGAATGACACTCGTGGCGCACTGGCTCGTGCTCGTCCCAATAACTCCTCTCGCCCCAATTTCGCTAGCTCTCCGATAGAGCCACCAGCATCCAGCTGCTCCTTAAGAAACCTCAACAGCGCGACATCCTCATCGGAATAATTACGATAACGATTGGCACCTCTGATTGGTTTCAAGAGTGCAAACCGGCGCTCCCATACCCGGATGACATCTTTTGAGAGGCCGGTGAGTTTTGCAACTTTATGTATTCTATGAGTATTCATATATTATTTCTCTATTATACTGTAATGTATAATGTTTGTACAATGTTTATTACTATAACACTTGACACATTGGACAGTATGGTTTATACAATAGACATACTTGCTACAAGCAGTCAACGGAAACCTAGGGAGGCCATCATGGCAAGAGCATTGGCGAAGAAAACGAGAGCTGAGCAGCTCGGGATCCATACGGTCTCTTCTGCAGCCCCGCATGAATCGATGTGCGCAAGATACAGCGGACTCATGGTGACCAACTTCTGCATGGATTTACTGTTCTGCATCGGCGAGACGGAGTTTGCCGCCCAGCGCTGTGTGCAATGTGGTGAGATTGTCGATCCGGTCATTCTGCGCAACCGAGGAACTAAACAAGAGCCGGTGACAGCGCCCAACAGAAGTAGACGAAGTGGTAGTACGATGAAGCCGGATGATCACAACAAAGATACGGAGGCCGGTTTCTTTTCCCTCGTCGAGGTGACGCCGCGAATCCGCACGGTGTCTCCCGCTGAGGTGGATAGGCCCCTTCTTACACCCCGGAGGGGCCTATCTGCTCGGTGAGGAACAGAGGCTGGTGACAAGATGGATGAGTTTGATTGTCCACAGTGATGGGGTGAGGGGTTGGTCTCAATTCCTTAACAAGGAGGTCAGTGTATGGCTAGCACAACATGGGCGGCGGCGGAACGGGGCTACGATATGTCGCTCTGGTACGATTCGAAGCCGCTCAAGATTGGCTGGTTTGCCATGTTGGCGGCGGTGGGATCTGAGGTCGTGTTTCAACGCGTCTTTGGGTATTCCCACGGCTTGGACTCCATGACCCCGGAGTTCGAGAATGTCTGGATGGGCCTGTGGCGCTTCAACGTGATCTCCAACATCATCTTCTCGGCGGCCACGCTGGGCTGGATTTGGAGC
>JANNIV010000324.1:0-3343 GCA_031405355.1 Nitrospira sp. | reverse complement strand
CGTTTAGTGCGGGGGCTCGATTACTATTGTTTGACCAGCTTTGAAATTACTTCGACTCATCTGGGCGCTCAAAATGCGGTGGGCGCCGGTGGGCGCTACGACGGCTTAGTGGAAACGCTCGGCGGTCCCTCAGTTCCGGCTGTCGGATTCGCTGTCGGGCTTGAGCGTGTATCGTTGATGCTCCCGGAGACATCGTCGTCCTCGTCGTACGAATGTCTCTACTATGTTGCGGCTTTCGGGGAGAACGGCACCAAGCTCGGGCTTATACTGCTCGATGAACTCCGCGGCATTGGAATTTCATCTCAATGCGACTATCGCGCGACCACACTGAAAGCCCATCTTCGCCAAGCCGATCGATCGAAGTGCCGTTATGCCATTCTGCTGGGTGACGACGAAGCTGGTCGAGGCTCCGTCATTCTCCGTAACCTTCAATCGAAGGCTCAAGAGGAACTCCCTCTGACCGGCCTCGCTTCTCTCCTAAAAACTCGCTCCTTCCCCTCATAAAAAACCCAATTTTTGATATTGACTTTCTTGAAAAAACCTCGTAGTCTCGCGGGCCATATATCTTGTAAATAATTGATTGTATTGATGTCTTTGGTTTGTAATTATGCCGGCTCGCAGGTTAGGTCTCTTGTTATCCACACCCCCGTCTCATCCAAGCGTTGAGACTGTCGTTCAACTCACTTACGCTGCCTTGCGACAAGGAGTTGAGGTCTATCTCTATCTTATTGACGAAGGGGTGAAGGCGGTGGTGGATCAACGTTATCTTGATCTACTCGATGCTGGGGCGAAGATGTCTGTCTGTGCGTACGGCTGTCAACAGCATGGTGTTCCAACGGCCACTGTCGATTCACGAGTCTCTTTGTCCGGGCTGGTTGTGCTGTCTGGAATTATTGATGGTTGTGATCGATTTCTCGCTTTTACATAAGAAACTAGTGGTGAGATCAGTCGTCTATGTCGAAACGGGTTGCTGTGGTGATTTCAGATGATCCTCGTTTAGCCGCTCGTCCGGTCGAGGCTCTTCGTATAGCGCTAGGGCTTTGTGCTGGGGATCATGACACAACAGTCATCCTCTTGGGACCTGCTTCTCGTTTATTAATGGAAGACACTCAAGAGATAGTCGATGCCGAGATACTTGAAAAATATCTTCCTTCCTTCAAACACTTAGCTGTCCCTTTTATTATCGAGCCAGGTTCGACTATGAACACCTGGTCTGATAATTTTTCTGTGACGACTCGAACAACAGATGACATTAGACAGCTCGTTCGATCGGCTGATCGAAGCCTGGTTTTTTAATAGCATAATGGTGGATTGATGGGTTCAACTCTCTATCTACTTCGTCAAAAGCCTGAACAGATTTCTCCGGCTCTCTTTCAGGCTAGTGAAGCAGATATAGACATCGTCTTTCTCGAAGAAGCGTCATCCATGATCCCTTCGTCTATCAAAGGAGGCGTGGTCAGTCCTGAAAGTATGATAGTCGGAGGACCTTATCCAACTTTAACCTATGACGATCTGGTCCATAAGATTTTTTCATCCGATCACATTGTCGTTCTATAAAGTTATGACCGTTTCTTCTCTTACGTTTTTGTGTATTAAAGATAGATCGTAGTAGGAGAAGGAGTAAGAGTAGGTCCGGTGGATATTGTGGATGGAGATTAATAAGTTGAATTGTATGGAGTATTACAGCTGCATCGTTGTGGAGAAAGTTGGGGGTTGACTCTGGGTAACCACTGCATGCAGAGTCCATAGCCTGTGATCATCGATGTACAAGTAATGACCTTAATTCCTTAATGCCCGATGTTGGTCGTGATTAATCAGGAAAGACCTCTTGAAAAACCAGGTTATCAACAGGTGTGAATAACACTGTGTATAAATAATGATACGTAGATAATGACAACCTTAACTGTATGGCAGGATACCTTGGCTTATATCCAAGGGAAAGTGCCAAAACAAGTTTTTGATACGTGGTTTATCCCAATTCACCTTGAAAGGATTGAGGATTCCACGGCTCAACTAGGAGTCCCGAACAAGTTCTTCGGCGACTGGTTAAGCCAACACCATGGGCCTCTCTTAACTGAAGCTATCTCTACTGCCCGTGGCGGGGAAGAGACCTCGATCACATTCGTCATCTTTCGTAAACAAGCGACAAAGCAGCCTGATAATAGTGGAAGTATCGCTGCAATCGGACGATCGAATACCGGGGTACGGGCAAAACGGGGCATACAGCTCAACCCGAGGTATACGTTTAATAATTTCGTAGTAGGCGCGGGAAATCAATTTGCCCATGCCGCCTGTATGGCAGTCGCTGAACAACCGGCGAAAGCCTATAACCCACTCTTTATCTATGGGGAAACCGGGCTAGGGAAAACCCATCTCTTGAATGCCATTGGAAATTATGTAGCCGAGCGGACCGATCTTAGGATTGCCTACTTGACGACCGAGCAGTTTACAAACGAGGTCATCAACTCCATTCGATATGACAAGATGATGGATCTGCGGAAGCGGTATCGTCATATCGACATGCTGATGATCGACGATATTCAGTTTTTGGCTGGCAAGGAGCGCACACAGGAAGAATTCTTCCACACGTTCAACGCCCTGTACGAAGCGCACAAACAACTTGTCCTCTCTAGCGATCGCTTTCCCAAAGACATGCCCGATATTGAGGAACGGTTGAGGTCGCGGTTTGAATGGGGACTGATCGCGGATCTCCAGCCTCCGGACGTTGAAACGCGGATTGCCATCTTGCGTAAAAAGTCCGAGGACGAGGGCGTGACGTTGCCGGTCGATGTCATCCAGTTTCTCGCCACGACGATGAAGAGCAATATCCGTGAACTCGAGGGCTCGCTGGTGCGCCTCGGCGCCTATGCTTCGCTCACGGGCCAAACGATCACGCTGGAGATGGCGAAGAACGTGCTCCGGGATCTGATCGGCGCCAAGAAAAAAATCGTGTCGATGGACGATATTCAGGAAACGGTGGGCGCGCGCTTCCACATAAAGATCTCCGACCTGAAGTCCCGTCGCCGGAGTAAGACGTTGGTGCATCCGAGGCAGATCGCCATGTATCTCTGTCGGGAGCTCACAGATTCCTCCTATCCCGAGATCGGGCGGCAGTTCGGAGGCAAAGACCACACGACGATCATCCACGCCTGCAAGCAGGTCATCAAAGCGAAGGACAGCGACAGCGCATTAAGTGCCACGTTGGATAGCTTGAGGGAGCAGATCCTGCGAGCCTGAGGGGCTCCTAAGGGGAAGAGATCATGAAACTGCGTATGGGACGAGTAGAGCTCTTGACGGGCCTCCAGCGGGTCCAAGGTGTCGTTGAGAAACGCAACACGATGCC
>JANNIV010000323.1:0-2791 GCA_031405355.1 Nitrospira sp. | reverse complement strand
TCGAGCCCTTCCCGGGATTGAATGTCCTGAATGGTCAAGCGCTTGCCGGTTTTGGCTGCATCGCGAGCGGCAGACAGCACCCGTTCGATCGGCGAATATTTTTCAAAATAGAGTTCGCCGATTTTGGTGAGCGAGACGATCGGCGTCACAGTTTCCGATTCCACCGCAAGCAACGACTTAGCGAGCAACCACTCGACCGCCATACTGAGCTGCGAGGGCTCCAACTTAGTGGACTGTATGAGCTGCTCTGTCTGGAGGATGGCGGAATGATTCGCCCCAAAAGTCGATAGGACTTTGACTTCGAGAGGATGGAGACTATCGATGAGGGATGAGATGTCCACCCGCGAGGCCTATCGGTGAGCGGAGACGCGCTGCGGCGCCGTGGAAGAAGGGTGGCCGGCTGCGCGCATCGCAGCAATCGTCGCAGCATAGTCCGGACTAGAGAAAATGGCCGACCCAGCGACCAGTACGTCGGCTCCCGCAGCCAGCACCTGCGCTGCATTGTCGATCTTGACGCCGCCGTCCACTTCGAGCAACGCGCGGCTTCCGATCCGATCGATCATAGCGCGGGCCGAGGCAGTTTTCTGCAGACAGGAGGCAATAAATGTTTGACCACCGAAGCCAGGATTGACTGACATAATCAAGACCAGATCGACATCGGGGAGAATTTCCTCGATCGTACTGAGCGAGGTGGCCGGATTGAGGGTCACGCCGGCCTTGACGCCATGTTCCTTGATCAACTGCACCGTGCGGTGGAGATGCGGGCAGGCTTCCACGTGCACTGTAAGATAGTCCGCTCCGGCCTCGGCAAATTCGGCGATAAAGGCGTCGGCGTTGGTGATCATGAGGTGGACGTCGAGCGGCAGCTTGGTGACTTTTCTGAGGGCTGCTACGATCGGAGGACCAATGGTCAAATTGGGGACGAAATGTCCGTCCATGACATCGATGTGCAAGAGATCAGCCCCGGCTCGTTCCACGGCTGCTACTTCCTCGGCCAGCCTGGCAAAATCAGCAGCTAAGATTGAGGGCGCAATAAGAGTGGCTCGTGGCATCACAGAGTTTTCCTCAGTCGTGCGGCGTAAAATCCATCCATCGAGAAACGGTTAGGCATTGTCGAGAGGGCGCCTTGTTCGGTAACAAAATCCTGTGCTGCAGTCGGGAGCCAGGGACGGACAGACTCACGCTGGAACTCCGCATGGGCGCGACAGAATCGCCCGATAACATCTTCATTTTCTTCCGGTTCCGTCGAGCACGTACTATAGACCAGCACCCCGCCGGGCCGCAAGCATGGGGCCACCGCTTCGAGGATCTGACATTGGAGCGCCTGATGTCGAGGGAGCGCCTGTTGATCTTTCCGCCATTTTGCTTCCGGGTGTCGCCGTAACACACCGAGCCCACTGCAGGGCGCGTCCACCAAAATCCGATCAACAGATGGCTCGCCTACGCCGGTTTTCATTGCGGAGGGAGACCCTGCTATCTCGATCATGGAAACCCACTCACGTGGCTCTCGAATATCGCCGATGATCGGCACGACATTCTGGACTCTGAGTCGCTGGCAATTGCTTCGCAGGAGATCTAAGCGGGCGTCTTTCCGATCGACGGCGTAGATAGCTCCCTTGTTCTGCATCAGATCGGCCAGATGAGTCGATTTCCCTCCTGGCGCCGCGCAAGCATCGAGTGCGATGTCGCCGGGCTGAGGGTCGAGCAGGGGAGGAATCAGTTGCGCTGCTTCATCTTCCACATAGAAAGCGCCCTCGTGAAATCCGGGGAGTGAGGGCACAGAGCCTCCTTCTTCGATCTGAATGCCGAAGGGACTTACATTGGTCGGCTTGGCAGCAATACCTGCCTGCCCAAAGCGTTCGAGGAGTGCTTCCCTGGTCGTGATCAACCGGTTTACCCGAAGTGTCAGTGGGGGCGCGGCACTGACTTCCTTGCAGGCAACTTCCGCAGAGGCCAGGCCTAGACGTTCCACCCATCGGCGGCTGAGCCAGACTGGAACCGAGTACCGCACGGCGAGGGCTTGCGCGGCGTCATGATCCATGCTGGGCCAGGGGTGAGGGGGATGGCGCAGCAACCCGCGCAATACCGCATTGACAAGTCCGCTCCAATCCCTGCCGACTGTGCCGGCAAAGGCCCTAGCCAGGTTGACTGATTCGTTGACTGCGGCAGACTGCGGGATACGATCGAGAAACAGGAGTTGGTACGCGCCAAGCCTGAGTGTCATCTGGACGGCGACGGGAAGGCGAAGCAGTGGCTTGTCTAGAACCGGCTCAAGCCGCCAATCGATGGTCGCAAGATGCCGCAAGACGCCATACGTGAGTTCCACCGTAAGAGCTCGTTCCCTGCTATCGAACGCGCATCGTGCGAGAGCACGATCTGACAAGACATCGACCCCCTCCTCGCTCTTGGCGGACTCCACCAACAACGAAAGAGCGATTGCACGTGCCGATGGTGCGGTCTGAATGGAAAATAACGATCGAGAGCCAGAAGTCATAGAGGTTTCAACCCGGTCTGTTTGGTTTGTTTTGTTTATCTGGTTGATTTGGTTCAACTCGTTAGTTTCGTTCAACCAAACAAACCAAACAAACCAAATGGACAAGCCTGCTGGCTAGGAAAGAGTCTACCCTCCGAGTTGAAACCCAACAAGAATGGGATGGCCTGCCAAGTATTGAGATACGGCCATGCGTCGGCTATTAGCCGGCTGTAACTCCATCACAGCAAGAACTCCCTTCCCGGTGGCAACATGAATTGCCTCGTTAGTAATGGCGACGACCACCCCAGGGAGACTCGT
>JANNIV010000322.1:0-4445 GCA_031405355.1 Nitrospira sp. | reverse complement strand
GGAGCTGGACCGCGATGGCCTGCGTCATCTACGGAACGATAGGATTGGCTGTAGACCTTGCCACGGTCACGAGCATCCTGGGAGGAAAAGGCGAAACCGGCGCCTTGTTCCTCTTCAGTGCGATGAGCGGGATTGTGAACTTTTTACTGATCCTGTTCGGTGGACGCGCGTTTTTTCATGCGCTCCAGGGGACCGCGCTTCCAGTATCCCGTCCTCCCAGTCCTCCGTCCCCTTCTTCATCCGCAAGACCTTGATCCGTTCGAATCCGGCTTCCGTCAACCAGGCCCTCGTCTCAGCTGCAGAATAGGTGTTGCCCCTCTCGGTGAACAACAACATCGACAGGGCAAAAAGACTCGCCTCTTCCGGGAACAGACCTTTTCGGTCATGGAGAAAGGCATCTTGAATCAGGAGGCGGCCTCCGGGATTCAATGCAGCCAGCGCACGCCGAAACAGCGCCTGATTATCTTGCGGCGCATAGATGTGGAGCACGTTTGAATACCAGATGACATCGTAGGTACCGGGAATAGCTTCTGTCAGCAAATCCAGTGGCAGATAGGAAAGTCTCGCACCGGCCTTGTGAGTCGACGCAATCTCCTTCGCCACATCGAGGGCTGCGGGACGGTCGCACACCGTGGCATGAAGCCCAGGATTCTTTGCAAGAAAGGCCATCGCATAGGTGCCGGGACCGCCGCCGAGATCGAGCAGGGTCCGCGCGCCATGCAGGTCGATCTGGGCCGCAATCTTCGGAGCCGTCTCCAAGGTTCGATGATGCATCGCCCAAGTAAACCGGCGACGATAATCCGGTTCATCCGGCTCGTCGTGATCCAACGGCAATCCCGTCTTCACCGATTCCAGCAAGCGTCCCCAATCACTCCAATGGCTCGTGATCAGCCTGAGATAGTCTCCCCGATAGGCAGGATGGTGAGCATTCAACGCGGTGGCGCCCAACCGGCTGTTCCGGCAGGTCTCGCCCTGTTTCTTCAACAGACCGGCCATTGCGAGATTTCGGCAGAGAATGGCCAGCCCCCGCTCACTCACCTTCATCTCACGAGCCAGATCAGGAATGGTCCAGGGATCCGTCCCGATGACTGTGAAGATGTCTAGTTCAATGGCGGCGATCAGAACCCGCGGCAACCGGTAGGCTGTAATCGCACTGCGAAGTTCGTCGAACGTGACGATCTGCTTGCTCACCGGGAGACGCCGATCGTCTTCACACACCAGCGCATCAAGTCCTGAACGGCTGTCGGGTTTGTCAGGTCTACGTTCCGTTCAAAGCGAGCAGCCACATAGTCATCGTTCATCTCGGTCTGTTCAGAAAATCCGGATTTCAGCAGAATCGTACGGTACTTTGAGACAGCCGGTTGGATGTAGTACTTGGCCTGCTTCGCGATCTCGTCGGTGCCAAGATCCTCCGGCGTTCCATCGGATAGCAATGCCATCACATCCTCCAGCGCCATACCGTACTGGCAAAGCAGCCGCCCGTCCGGCGTCAGCTCCAGCAGCCAGCCGTCCGAGCCAAGCTCCATTGCCAATGCGCCACCGGCATCCAATTCCTGCAGTTGGGGAAATGTGGGAGCCAGCGAGACCCTGAGGGAACTCCACGCGGGCGAGGCTTCGTCACTCATACAGGTGTCCTTCGCTGTGAAGCAGCTCCATCCTGACCCGAGAGTCTGGTACGCAGGGCCGCCAATCGTTGGATGTTCTCTTCCAGTTTCGGCAGCTGAAATTTGCGATCCATATCGACCACCAGTTCAAGGAGGTCCGCGGCCTCATGCAGCTTGCCGGTCTCTTCGTAACATTGAACCAGTACGTAACGAGCACCGCCTGTCCTCAGTTCATCGCGCGCTCGTTCGGCAATGGATTGGCTGGTTTGGCAACAAGCAATGGCATCACCATAACGCTGCTGGAGTAAAAACGTCCGGCCGATCATACGCCAGGCATCGGCTACGCCGCCCTCATTCCCCAATCGCCGCATCAAGGCCAGCGACTGTTCATAGTATCCAATCGCCTGCTCGAACTCTCTCGTCTCCCGCGCGACCAACCCAAGATCTGAAAACAGCACCGCCTTGCCTGCCTCGTCGTGGGTCTTGCACATGAGGTCCAACGCTTCGAGATAATAGGCCTTGGCGCGATCCCATTCGCCCGCATCGGCTCTGAGATTCCCTAAATTGCCCAATGTCGTCCCGATTCCCTTTTCATCCCCAAGAATCTTTTGGAGTTCCAACACCTCTTGATAGTGGGTCTGAGCCGACTCCCGGCGCCCGCTGACCGCACTAATGTTTCCGAGATTTCCCAGCGTGGACGCCAGCGCCCGTTGATCACCGGTCAACCGGTCGCATTCCAACGCCTTGGCATAACAAACATAGGCGTCGGTATAGAGCCCGCGTGAGAAATGCACATTGCCCTGACGATTGAGTTCTTCGGAAAGTCCGTTTCGTAGCGTCATGACGATGGCCGGAGCAATCTTTCGACGGCCTGCTTGGCGCCGGTGAGGATCGAGGCGCCGTCGCCGACCAACAGACTATCGAAATTGTACTTGAGGAGACGGCACAGTCCCTCTCGGGCCTTCTCCACCTCGGCATATTTTTCAGCAGGCAGCATACTGACGGAGCCGGCAGGCTTCCCGATCAAGGCATCCCCGACAATCAGCACACCCTTCCCCTGCTGAATGAACAAGGCCGACTCACCGGGAGACTTCTGGTCTTTCAACTGAATCGCCCAGATCCCACCCGTAAGTAATTCTCCATCTTTGAACGTTTTGGTTGGCTTGAGATCCATCTGCGCTGCATCCGCTTCCGGCACGTGCAACTGGCAACGAAACTCAGTTTGATACTTCGCCGCTTCGCGCGCATGGTCGCGATTCGTCACGATGATGTAATCGACAGGACCATTGCGAAGAATCACGGAACTCGCATCGCCTGTCATCGGCGGAGGATCGATAAGAATCTTGTGTTCCCCAACTGTCAGGAAGAGCCCGTTGAAATCGAGCTGCTTCTCCTCAGAGAACCAGGACCATTGCCAAATGCCGGGGAGAATGTTTTTCATGACAAGAGCCGATGGCTTATAGCTAATAGCTTATGGCACGGATGGATTCACAGCGCCGCGATGGCATCTTTGACAGTTTTTGTCACCTTAGCCAGGATACTAGCTTCGTTGGGCAAATCGAGGATGTCGTCTTCTGAGACCGTAATAAACTTTCGATTCGGCCCCTTCGTGAGAGAAATCAGAAACATGCTATTGGAAGGCGTGACGGGCATAACAACCAGCACAGCAGCATCAGTCCCCTTCACCACTTCCAAAAACTTCTGCTTCCCCTCTTCCATCTCATCCATCGTCTTCTCTCCTCTCCCTCTCCGCGGAAATCGATATTTCTTCTGCGCCGCGGGTGAGGGATACTAGCCTGCGCGCGTCGGACGAGCACTGTTTTATCGTGCGCGTTCCGCGAGCAGCAGGATTCCTCACCCGAGGCGCAGTCTTACATTTTCTTGCTTCCGGCCACCAACAGCTTTTCAACTTCCGCCACAATCACCGCTTCACCCGCCAGATCCATATCGCCGACTCGCTGACACCGAATCACACCCTGCTGATCGATCACATATACGTTGGGAATAAACTTCCCTCCTCCGTACAATTTGTCCGTCACCTTGTTCGGATCCAGCAGATAGGGATACGTAACTTTCACCGGAAAGGCAGACAAGAATTCGTCGACACTCTTCTTGGAGTCTCCAGAAGAATTGACGCCGAGCACGGCCACGGCTTTCCCTTTCGTCATCTCAGAAACTTTTTGGAGCGCCGTTCCCTGCATCATACAGGGTTCGCAGATATGAAACAGTCCGAGTACCACGACCTTCCCCTTGTAGCTATCCAGCCCCAAGGTCTCACCGGTGATAGCCGTCAACCCAAACGAAGGCGCCTTCTCGCCAATCTTAAACAACCCCGCAGCAAGAACCAGGTGGGCTGCAAGAATGGGAGCCAGCAGCGCCCCAAGGACAAGGATCATCCGTTTCATCGCAGCCTCCATTTCTTCGGAAGTGCTGAGTGCTGAGTGAAGCTTCCTGACGCGCTATCCTACCATGCAGATTTTTTCATGGGCAATGGCAGCGAGCCTCGCACAGCGGCCGCAGTGCCAGCGTGATTAACATTTAGTTATGGAGTCAGGCTGGAGGCGCGCGATCAATTATCCCTCAACGCGCAAAGACACTCTATTACCCCAAGCGCGGGCTCTCAATCTCATTACCTCTCTTTAGGGGGAGTGGCCAAGGCTGCCCTCGACTGCGCGCATCGGACGAGCACCGTTTCATCGTGCGCGTTCTGCGAGCAAGGAGGGCACCTGGCCGTTTTCCTTTCTCTTTCTCCCTTCTTTTGTACAGTTTCATCGCGGTAGGGCACCCATGTTGCTCCAACTGCGGCCGTCGAACGAGGCCCTTCTGAGGGCGCGCGTTCCG
>JANNIV010000321.1:0-2221 GCA_031405355.1 Nitrospira sp. | reverse complement strand
TCGAAAACTGACGCTCATACGCGATCACCTGCCAGATCTGCTCTTCTGACAGCTGCGACTTCCAGGCTTTCATTTTTGTTTTTGGGATCCCTTCAGACACTCGCCAGAACCAGAAGGCGTCAGACATACGGCCCATTTGGGCTTTGTCACGAAAATCCCGCGCGCCTTTTTTTACTGGTTTACCATCCTTGCCGTGGCAGCTGCCACAGTTGACCTGCGGATTAGCCTCGCCGGTGTAAATCAGCACTCCCTCTGCGAGGACCTTAGGATCAGTCAAAAAGCCAGCCGGCATTTTTTTGTCGGCATATTCTGCCGGAACCTCAGGCAATGGCGCTGGGTCCTCAGCGTACGCCTTCCCTCCTACAAGAACCAAGACAGATGCCATTATTACGACCGATATTCCGACCTTCCTCGTCGTCATTCGCACATCCTTTCGTGAATTGTGATTATCGTTCCTCAATGAGGTCTTGCCTCATCAATCTCAGTATAGATAATGATTCGCGTCACTCATACTTGCAGGCCAAGCCCCTGATAGAGTGATCTCGATTGTGTCATGGATGTTGGGCATGATTCGTGTCACATGCATACACGCACAATATACTACCGGACAAATATACTACCTGACAAGACTACCAGTGAAAAGAGGGCAATCATGAAGGCAGATAGGAGCCCTCCCCTAGCCAAATTCGCCACACAATGCCTTACGTGTACTCCATTGTCAAGACACAAAAAGCTGGTGTGTCAAGCCACAGTAGAAATGTCCGGTTTATGTCATGGCCGCTGCCGCGTGTGTGTCTCGTGCCAGCCTCCACCGTTTGCGCCACGGATGAGCCGCGGTCGGCTTGATCGGACGCCGAGGGACTTGAGCCTTGGGGGGCGCAGCCACTCTCTCGGGACGAGCGGGGATGGCGTGATAGTCCAATGGGCGG
This sequence comes from Nitrospira sp., assembly GCA_031405355.1. Lineage (GTDB taxonomy): Bacteria > Nitrospirota > Nitrospiria > Nitrospirales > Nitrospiraceae > Palsa-1315. The sequence continues at coordinate 1,292 of JANNIV010000321.1, read as the reverse complement.
CCGTGGGGCGTGATCCGCATCGTCCCATCCACCCAGTCTTCGACTATGACGTGGGTCGCCCGGACATTGGTCCGCACCTGATAGAGGCGCCCGTGGTGGGCCACCGTCCAGTCACGGCGCAGGCACCGTGTGGTCTTGATACACAGGATACGGTTCAGACCCCCGCCCGCTGGCTTCAGCCGATGCAGATCGGCGGTCTGGGCCGGCTGGACCGTGAAGCGCCGATTGTAGATCGACAGCCACGCCTCCAGGAACCGATTCGCGGCCTCGATCGTGGCAATGCCCGCCAGTCGCAGCTCTTTCACGAGGCGATCCTGCACCGTCTTGAACAGCCGCTCCACCCGCCCCTTCGCCTGCGGGGAGTGGGCCGGGATCAGCTCGACCCCCAGCCGCCCAGCGCTCGCCCAAATTGACTGGTGGGCGTGACCCCGGCCAACTGCTCGCCCACCGTGGGCGGGGCCGGCGATTGATCGGTCGTATGTTTGTCCGCGTAGACGGCCAGCGGAACCCCATACTGCATCACGTAGCGCGTGAAGCTATCCATTGCCGGAATCGTGCCTTCATACGCATAGAACCGAGCATACGCCCGACTGCTCGGATCGTCGATGTAGGCCATCAGCACGCAGCGAGACCCGCGCCCCTCGAACCAGTCATGGTGCGAACCATCCAGCTGCATCAGCTCCCCCACATGCGCCTTCCGCTCCCGCCACGCCCGGTGCGGGCGCTTCCGCCGCGTGAAGTGGTCGATGCCTGCGTCCCGCAACCAACCCCGCATGGTCTCCGCGCTGATCGTGATCCCGTGGTACTCGGCCAGCTTCTCCGCCGCCAACGTCGGCCCAAAATCTCCATAGCGCTGCGCGTACAACTTCAACCCCTTGGTCTTGACCGTCTCCGGAATCCGTCGGTTCGACGGCTTGCCCCGTCCTCGATGCGCCAGCCCGTGGTCGCTCGCCTGCTCCACCCGCTTGATGAGGCGCCGGGTGTGACGGGGCGTTAGCCCCAGCAGGGTGCCCGCCTTCACCTGGGTCAGCTTCTTCTCCCTCGTCTGCCGAATCACAGACACCCGCCTGAGTTCCTTCACACTCATGATGCCCCTGTCCTCTCTGATCATCTGACCCTCCTTGTGAGGGCCGACCGTCTCGCAACGAAGAGGACATTTCTACTTGGGCCAAAGCAGACATTATCATGTTGGAATTACAGAGGGGGGAGGGGATGGAGCCTGATGATCTTCTGTGCTCGCGCAACGCGCGGCTTAAGAAAGCCCTCGTTGGACGCGCGCAGTGGAAGATCAA
>JANNIV010000320.1:0-7776 GCA_031405355.1 Nitrospira sp. | reverse complement strand
GTGCAGAAGCATTCTTTTGCTCGTAGACAACTGAATCACCCCCTTTCTGTTCGACGAGCACAACTCATGAGGTCGTTGTTTGATTTTGCACTCCCCTGCCGGCCATTGGCGACCTTGCCGAAGGAGCGGGGACCCACCGAGGCGCGGCCCGGAAGGAAAGCTAGAACTGACTGAAGTTGCGCGATTGACTAATCGCGCCTGAAGGAATTCCAGAAGGCCTTCCGCCGGGACGCGCCCGGAAGGGTCGCTCTGAGAGGCAGGGAGCCCGATGGCCGGCAGGGGAGTGCTGCCTTCTCCGATGTTTCACGATGGCACAAGAGGCAAGAGATAAGCTACGGGTGGTGAAAGCTAGAGACTGTTAAATGCTTCGACGGTGAGATCAGCTTGGCGGATGCAGCCTGAGGCGCTCCGCCATCAGACGACAACCTCAATGGTTCGCCTGCCAGCAACCGCTCGTTTGGCCTCCATCACTTCGAGCCACCCTTCGACCGCTTCTTTGACATTCGCGATGGCCTCTTCTCGCGTCTTTCCCTGAGACAAACAGCCCGGTAGCGCTGAAACCTCGGCGGCAAAATAGCCGGCCTCATCCTCTTCTACCACAACGTGTAGTTTCATATTCCGGTCCTCCTTCGCCTCACCGGCTAAACACCTCGCCATGGGATTTCATGAACCAAATAAACCAGATAGACCAGATGAACCAGACAGACCGAGAACCATGTGCGCTGTGGAGGCGCCGAGCGGGGTCGAACCGCTGCATCGCAGTTTTGCAGACTGCTCCCTTAACCACTTGGGTACGGCGCCCTAGGCACGCATTATAGTCCGGAGAAGATGTGAGAGGCTAGCACAGGATGCTGAAAAAGTTCTCCAGCGGCGTTCTCGCTTCGCGCAGAGGCTCAACGTACCGAAACGTACGCCTCGCCTCTACACTCACTGCGGCCTTGCTGGAAAATCTTTTTGAGCATCCTGCCAGAGGGCTAGAGGAGAGATCTATCGTTTACTGGAGAGGATCGGAATTTCTTTTCCGAGTGTCGAGGACCGATCGGATTCAGGCTCGAGAGATTCCCATCCTTCCTTTGAAGGAGCTACGACCTCTCCATTTCCTTCGGCGTCTTTTTCCTTAGCCATCAGCTCGACCTCGTAAATCAAGGTATCCATCAACTCTTCGATCGGTACCTTGCGGACGAGCTTGCCCTTCTTGAACAGGATGCCTTTGCCCTCGCCGCCGGCGATCCCGATATCCGCTTCCTTCCCTTCGCCGATCCCGTTCACGACACAGCCGAGGACCGACACATTGAGCGGAGTCTTGATATGTCCCAACTTCTTTTCCAGTTCGTTGGCCAGCTTCACCACGTCGATCTCCACGCGGCCGCAAGTCGGACAGGCAATGACATTGATTCCCCGATGGCGCAGCTCGAGCGACTTCAGAATCTCGAACCCTACCTTCACTTCTTCCACCGGATCGGCAGCGAGCGACACGCGCAAGGTATCGCCGATACCCTGCGAGAGCAAGTATCCGAGCCCCATAGTGGACTTAACCGCCCCGGTCATGGCCGTCCCTGCCTCGGTAATACCGATGTGCAACGGATAGTCTGACTGGTGCGCAAATAACCAATAGGCATCGATCGCATGGTGCACATCCGAGGCCTTCAGCGACACCTTCATGTTCGTAAATCCCACGTCTTCCAATGCGTGGACGGCATTGAGCGCTGATTCGGCCAAGGCTTCCGGAGAGGGCCAGCCGTACTTGTCCAACAGATCCCGTTCCAGCGAGCCGCCATTGACACCGACGCGGATCGGAATGCCGTGGTCATTCACGGCCTTGATGACTTCTTCGACTTTCCACCAGGCCCCGATATTGCCAGGATTGATCCGGACACAGTCCACAATCTTAGCGGATTTCAATGCGAGCCGATGGTCGAAATGAATATCCGCGATCAGCGGCACGGTCATCGCTGCTTTGATCTTGGGCAGCGCCGCCGCCGCCTCATCGTCCGGCACAGCGACGCGGATCACTTCGCACCCTGCGGCCTCCAGCTGACGAATCTGCTCAATCGTCGCCACAGTATCGCGCGTGTCGGTCGAGCACATCGACTGCACGGACACGGGCGCGTCTCCGCCAATCTTGACCTTGCCGACTGTAATCTGCCGCGTTTTCCGTCTAGTAATGTGCATCGATTACCTTTACCCCTTTACCCCTAACCCTTCACCCCTCACGTCCTCAATCAGCTCCCTTGCTCATCCCCATGCGGCAGATGATCGGACGATGTGGCCAGCGCAAACCTCTCTCGTGAGGAAGCCGGTGTCTTCCCGATTAATTCCTTCACGCTCTGATAGATGCCTTCCGCCGTCAACCCGTATCGTTCGCGCAGGAAGTCCTGCGGTCCTTGCTCGATGTACCGATCCGGCAACCCCAATATCTTCGTCGTCACATCCGTCACCCCGGCATCGGACAGGGCTTCAAGAACGGCTGAGCCGAACCCGCCCATTTTGCTGCCTTCTTCGACCGTGACCACGTATCGGACGCGCTTCGCCACCTCGACAATCAAGTCTTGATCCAGCGGCTTCACAAAACGCGCATTCACCACCGCTGTAGAAATACCTTCTTCCTCAAGCCGTTTCGCCGCCGTCACCGCATGAGCGACCGGCACACCGATGGCCACAATTGCCACCTCCGTGCCATCGCGTAGCAACTCGCCCTTCCCGATCGGCAAGGCCTTCGGTTCCGGATCCATGGTGACGCCCAGAGTCTGTCCACGCGGATACCGCACCGAGGCAGGCCCGTCATACTGGATGCAGGTTTTCATCATGTGCTGCAATTCATTTTCATCCTTCGGCGCCATGACGACCATGTTCGGCACATGGCGCAGAAACGCATAATCGAATGCACCATGGTGTGTCGTTCCGTCTTCCGCCACCAGCCCGCCGCGATCGATGCAGAACGTCACCGGCAGATTTTGCGTAGCGACATCGTGGACCACTTGGTCGTACGCCCGCTGTAAAAATGTGGCATACATCGCCACGACCGGCCGGAGGCCCTGCGTGGCAAGACCTGCGGCGAATGTCACTGCGTGCTGCTCGGCAATCCCCACGTCATAGAGCCGGTTTGGAAATTCTTTCTCGAAAATATTGAGGCCGGTCCCTTCGCACATCGCCGCCGTAATCGCGACGATCCGCTTGTCCTTTCGGGCCAGCTTGACCAACGATTCGATGGCGATCTGAGTATAGGAGGGCCGCGCCGCTTTCTTTGCCGGCGCCCCGGTTTCTCTGACAAAAGGCGGGCAGGCGTGGAACCATACCGGATTTTTCACCGCAGGCTCATAACCCAGCCCTTTTTTCGTAATGACATGGAGCAACACCGGCCCCTTCATCTTCAACATGTTTTCCAAAGTCGGCAACAGATGCTCGAAGTTATGTCCTTCAATCGGTCCCGCATACCTGAACCCCAGCTCTTCAAAAAGCAGCCCGGGAAGTATTGCTCCCTTGGCCAACTCTTCAGCCCGGCGAGCCAGCTTCTGCATGTCCGATCCGATATGGGGAATTTTCCCCAGCAATTGTCCTGTTTCCTCCCGCATCTTGGCATAAAACTCACCGGTGAAGGTGCGGTTCAAATAGGAGGAGATGGCGCCGACGTTTTTCGAGATAGACATTTGGTTGTCATTCAGAATGACCAGGAAATCTTTCCCCAGCCCTCCGGCATGGTGCAGGCCCTCCAGCGTCATACCGGCTGTCATGGCGCCGTCGCCGACAATACACACGACCTTGTGTTGCTGTTTCAACTGCTCACGCGCCTCGACCATGCCGTAGGCCGCGGATACGCCGGTTCCTGCATGGCCTGCATTGAACGTATCGTATTCACTTTCCTCACGCTTGCAAAAGCCGCTCATCCCTCCATACTGCCGGAGCGTGTGGAATCCCTCGCGACGCCCGGTCAACAGCTTATGCACGTAGGCCTGATTGCTGGTGTCCCACACGATCTTATCCTTGGGGGTATCGAGCAGATAGTGCAACGCGACTGTTAATTCGACCACCCCGAGGTTGGACGCAAGATGCCCTCCAACGTTGGACACCACGCCGATAATCTGCTCCCGCAGTTCCTGGCACAAGGCAGGAAACTGCGTCGGTGATAACCGTTTCAGATCCGCCGGGCTTTGTATGGTCTTCAAAATGGACATGGCAGATGCTCCTTTGTTACGTCAATGCGCGAGCCTGGATAACGATCTGGGTTCAGATTCAGATTACTACTGATGAAGCAGTGTGACAGCTTGAACGCTCGCAGAGGTGAGTTTCACATGGGAGTCCCATGTTGTCAAGGGCTTAGCCAGGTTGGACCACCTGACTACTACCCCCATGCATTAGGGCTCGAACCGATAGGTCAACAACGTCGAGACCGTAACATCTGCTGCGCTCCCGGTAATGAAATCGAGATTCTCGACTGCATAGCCTTGCCACAAAAAGTGTTGCGTGAGGCGGTAGCTGAATCCCGCCACCGACTCCGTCACACCCCTGTCCAGTACTCGCGTGCCTACACCGCGAAATGGTGTGGAGTAATAATCGAACTGCGCCGTCAAAGAAAAATTTTCCGACCACAGATATTCTACGGCAATAAGGCCGGAGACCGTCGGATGGAGAGCAAGCCCTGCGACGCGGCCGGTCGGAATGACGCCGTTGAGGTTAGCATAGACCACCCAACGGCCGGCGAATCCTTTTTCAGCCGCCAATCCGAAGCCCATGTCCGGGTTGCCACTCCCATAGAAATGCCCTGCATTCCCAGTGGGAAGCTTGAGCGCGGTACGAATTGATACCGCCGGCATCGATGCAGTCTCCAGCAACAATTGATACTTGCTCGTCACTGTGCTGTCGCCCAATCCCACGACTCCCTCGCGTCCGCTCGCAATCGTGCGCCCTCCTTGTGAGATTTTGAACACATAGTCCACCTCGTCCAGTCCATCGCGAGCCGGTGCCAAGCCGGTTGTCGCTCGTTCAACAAATTTGATGGCTCCTTCCATGAACCCGCGGGAGCGATGGAGCACTGGAACTTCTACGGAGAGTTCCCATCGCTCCGCCACCCCATACCGAAGAAACACACCGGAACGCAGGGTCTCAAACTTCATCGTCGCGGTGGCCCCGGAATTTTGATCGTTGAAAACGCTGGCGGTTTCGGCGAGTTCAACTCGAAAGTCCACTACGCCCTGCTTCAGCACAGCTGCACGATCGCCCGGCATGCTCAAGACCAGCTGCTGTATGGGCTGGAAGTTTCTGACAGGAAATGGACCGAATCCATCCGCCAAAACCAGTGAGGGAGAAAGTGAAAGGAAGGCGAGGAATACGGCGAGAACGAACCGGTACGACCTCATGCTCCTGTGAGCCCTATCCCAAACATATTCATGAATGCTTCTGCTGTAATCGCCAATATCTGAATCACGCGAGACGAGCGAGAAAAGGGCGACACGAAGTTCGAAGTTCCGGGTTCGAAGTTCCGAAAACCTCGAACCTCAAACTTCGAACACTCACCCCCCTCACACATCACGCAAGTCGCGCTTATTGCACGCCGCTCCGCCATTGTACAACCAACTGACATAAAACCCTTCGGGCGACCATAATCACCCATCGGTATGGGGTTCAGTACGGAAAGTCGAGCCCGGCAAAGATCGCGCCCCCTTCCCTGCTGTAGCCGTAGTCGACTCGTCCGACCACGTTGGGTCGAACGAGTCCACGGAATCCAATACCCGGAGTAATACGGTAATTGTTAAAGGTGACATCCTTGTAGTCATTGAAAACCTGCCCGGTATCCAAAAATGGCGCGATTTCGAAATCTGCAGTGGTTCCCGCAATTTTCGTTCGGATCAGGTGAATACGCTGTTCAATACTCAGCGCAACGAGATTTTTATCAATAAAGCGATCGACACCGTAGCCCCGCAGATTGTTCTGCCCCCCCAATGAGCTTTGCTCAAAAAATGGGACTTGAGTCCCGATCGTCGCCTGAAGATTCGCCCGCACGATGAGAATCGCGCGCTTCGATTCGCTGGGGAACAGCTTCTTAACCTCGATCTCATAGCGGGAAAATATGGGATGCTCGCCGTTGCGAAGATTCTGGTTCACTTCCGCATAGGCCGTTACGGCCATCCCATCGGTCGGCGAGATAAGATTGTTCCGCGTATCGTAATAAAACGTCGCGCGGTGTCCGATGATGAGCGACTCCCCCTGAACGCCGTCAACGCCGCCGAACCGATCGCCCGTAAATGGAAGATCCGTTGCGCCCCTCTGCAGACTCACTTGACGAACTCGCTGACCAACGGCAACCTGGGTAACTTCGTTTGCGTAGACCCCGAACCGCCAGTTCATCCGAGCCTCACGCCCGGTGTAATTCGTTTCCCCTGACTCTGATGTCGCTTGTCCCAAGCCGAAAAATCGAGACGTAGCATTTTTGAAAAATGATGCGCCGAAGTTCAACGAGTAGCGGCCCTGACTGAAGGCCGGATCGGCGTAACTGAATGCCACTCTGCGTTCGATCTCTTCCGTATAGGATCCGATAAACCGAATTTCACGCCCCCCCGGCTCGTATCGAAACAGATTGAGCGAGCCGCGCGTCCCAACGATGGAATTATGAACGATCATCGGGGCGACGATGTATTTGAGCTCTCCATCAGAGTTCGTGCCCAGAATCGGCACGATCAACCCAACTTCATTCCCATCATTCTTGCTGGTGGACACGGCTGGAATCGGGAAGTATTGAACGTCGGCCCGTGCACAGTCCGGTAGAGTGGCGGCGTTCGCCGTGAGGGACACGATGACAACGGCGACGAGGCCGCGCAAACTGATCATGGATTTCCTGGAGAGATCTAGGAGGATTTGATCTTTTCTGATTTCTTGCGAAGCTGGTCCACCAAATCAGCGTAGTTAGAAGAACGGAGGATCTTTGAGAACTGCCCCCGGTAGTTATTCACTAAACTGACACCGTCCACCACCACGTCATACACCCGCCAATCAGTGCCCTTATTGAGCAAGCGGTAGTCGAGCGGAATTTCTGTCTTGCCGGTCAACACCTTTGTCCTGACTTCGGCATAGTCTTTCTCGGTCCGTTCATTGATATACTGCACACCTTCTCCGGAATAGGTTTCGATCTTGTCGGCGTAGGAATTGGTCAAAAGCGTCTTGAACAGTGCGACGAATTCTTGCTTGTCGTTGTCGGACAGCGTATTCCAAGGAGCCCCCAGCGACCGCCTCGACATTTCCTCATAATCAAACCGATCCCCGACAACCTGTTCCAGTCGCTTCCGGCGCTCTTCTTCTCTCCCCGGCTGTTTGAGTTCCTTGTCCCGAACGATTTTCAACACCTCGTCGATGGTGCTTTTCATGGCCTCGGTCGCGCCACCTGCCACTGCCGGCTGGACGGCCACCCCACCAAGCAGCAACAGCAGACACGCCATTCCGCTCGTGACTCTACCCCAACTCCATCTCTGCGCTTGTGCAACGGCAGATCCCTGGATCTCCATGTATCTCCCTCCTGCATCAGGATGCTGAAAACGTCAGCCGGTCTGGCTTGTTCATTTGGTCTGTTTGGTTTGTCTGGTCTATCTGGCTTTTTGGTTGAACGAAACTAACCAGATGAACCAGCCCGGCCGGCGGACGTTTTCAGCATCCTGATACAGGAGGTGGATACATGGAGACCCAGGGATCTGCCGTTGCACAAGCGCAGAGATGGAGTTGGGGTAGAGTCGCGAGCGGGATGGCGTGTCTGCTGTTGCTGCTTGGCGGACTGGCCGTCCAGCCGGCAGT
>JANNIV010000319.1:0-3453 GCA_031405355.1 Nitrospira sp. | reverse complement strand
GCACCGCGGTCAGGACGCCGCCGGCATCGTCACCGCCGAGGGCGCGACCTTCCACATGCACAAGGGCGGTGGCATGGTGCGAGACGTGTTCCGCACCCGCGACATGCGCGCGCTGCTCGGCGCGTGCGGCATCGCCCATACGCGCTATCCGACCGCCGGCTCGGCGTGGACGGTAGCCGAAGCGCAGCCGTTTTACGTCAATTCGCCATTCGGCATCGTGCTCGGGCACAACGGCAATTTGACCAATACCGCCAAGCTCAAAGGCGAGCTGTTCCGCCAGGACCTGCGCCACGTCAACACCAATTCCGATTCCGAGGTGCTGCTCAATGTGCTGGCGCACGAGCTGCAGGAAAACGTTTCCAATCACCGGCTCGATCCCGCCGCCATCTTTGCCGCGGTGGCCGGGGTACATCGGTTTGTCTGCAGGCTGAGCCGCCAGGGCTGGAGCAGGAGCCGGTGTGGTGTCAATCGGAGAGGCTGCAGGCACGCTAGGCTGGCCCGCTGGTGCTGATGCAGCAGCAGATACCGCTGGCTTGGGAGCAGCGGGCGGCTTTGGAGGAGCAGGTCTCTCCGGCTTGATGCCTCCCTCCCACGAGGGACCGGAGTACATATCTGCCGAGAGACCATTGGCTTTCCATTTCTCTTCAAAATCCGCAGCCGCCTTATTCGGCGTCTCACCACTGCCGACGACGTCATTCCACGGATAGGCCTTCGGGCCGATCTGGCACCCAGTCTCTATCCGCTTCAAATACAAAGAAATTGGATTCCCTCGGTATGGTCCAAGATAAATATGTACGGAGCCGACATATTCAAGCAAATGTGCCATCCCTGTCTCCAAAGAGGCGCATGATGCCATAAGAAGGAATGGGAGGGCAAGGAGGTTGCTCCCCTTGCTCGCGCAACGCGCGCCCTCAGAAGGGCCTCGTTGGACGCGCGCAGTCAGGGAGCAAACCTCCTTGCCCTCTAAGGGAGTAGAAACGCTCCGCGATCTGACCCATCCCCTGATGGGAAGTAATGGAATTCTGTGCCCGTTGGATGCGCGCAGTCAGGGAGCTGCCTCCTCGCCCTCCAAGGAATGGAATATGAACAGACTGGGTAAATGGGCTGTTGATTGACAGGCTTTTCAGCCGTCCCGTAGACTGCCTCCTATGCCTTCACGATTGATCACCCCTTCTCGCCCAAACAGCAAGAAGACCACTATCGGTTTCGTCAACCTGGGTTGTTCGAAAAATCAGGTCGATTCCGAAGTCATGCTGGGTACCTTGGTGACGGACGGGTTTGCCCTGACCGATGACCCGAAGAAAGCCGAAGTGGTCATCATTAATACCTGTGGTTTCATCGAAGAGGCCAAACAGGAATCGATCGATACGATTATTGCACATGGCAAACTAAAGGAAACAGGATCCTGCCGAGTGTTGATTGCCGCCGGCTGTCTGGCGCAACGGTATCAAGGGGATCTCCTCAAGCAATTGCCGGAACTCGACGGCGTGGTGGGGACCGGCGAGTTCGGAAAGATCGCGGAAATTTGCCGAGATCTGCTGGCGCCGAAGAAGCGGCAGCAACGGCTCTGGATCAGCGAGCCCCCCTATCTGTACGACGCAGACGCGCCGCGCATCCGCCTCGGAAAGGCCCATAGCGCCTACGTCAAGATTGCCGAAGGTTGTAACCGTAATTGCGCCTTCTGTGCGATCCCCCTGATGCGGGGCAAGCAACGAAGCCGCCCGGTTGAATCGATCGTAGCGGAAGCCGTGCGCCTCGCCGCTGAAGGGGTGAAAGAGATCAACCTCATTTCCCAGGACACGGTCAATTATGGCGTGGATCTTGGTGTACGCCACGGCCTCGTCACACTGCTTCGCGAGCTGGTGAAGGTGAAAGACTTGCGCTGGATCAGGCCGTTCTATCTCTACCCGCAACAGGTATCGGACGAATTGTTGGATCTCTACGCAGGCGAAGAAAAGATCACTAAGTATATCGACATGCCGCTGCAACATATCAACGATCGAATGCTCAAGCGGATGCATCGGCTTGGCGATCGGGCTGCCATCAGTTCCCTCGTCGATCGGATCAGAACACGCATTCCAGGCGTCACCTTTCGGACAGCCTTCATCGTGGGGTTCCCAGGAGAGACGGAGCAGGCCTTTGACGAACTGAGAGGCTACGTGGAAGAGACCGAGTTCGATCGGGTGGCGGTGTTTTTGTACTCGGACGAGGAAGACACGCCGGCCGTCGGGCTAGATGACAAGGTCGAACGATCGGTCATGGACGAACGACGGAATGAAATTTTAGCTGCGCAAGAAGAGATTGCGGCGGCACGAGGCCAAGCCCGTATCGGCTCCGTGATGGAGGTCTTGGTCGAAGGGGTCTCGGAAGAGACGGAACTACTGCTTGAGGGGCGCCATGAAGGGCTGGCTCCAGAGATCGACGGCGTCGTGTATATCAATGATGGATCAGCCACAGCAGGAGAACTCGTCAAGGTCGAGATCACCGATGCGGCAATGTACGATCTTGTAGGCCACATCGTCAGATAGCAGGACACTACGAAGAAGGTTGAGGTTCAGGCTAAGGCTGAGATAAAGAGAGTCCGGTCTTCGCTCAACCTCGACCTCAGCCTCATCCTACTTCGAAACGAAGGACCACGATGGCACACCGAAAAGAATCTGTCGTTCTTCTGATCCATTGTAAGGATCGCCGGGGTATCGTGGCCCGGGTCTCCGGCTTCATTCACGACTTTGGCGGAAACATTCTCGATTCGGATCACCATACCGATGAAGAGACGAACGAGTTTCTCATGCGCATGGAGTTTGCCGCCGAGGGTCTGCAGATTCCGCCCGATGAAATCGCCGCCGCCTTCGCCCCGGTCGCGAAGACCTTCGACATGCGCTATGAAGTCCGCCCATCCAGTCGCCGAATGCGGGTCGCGATGCTGGTCTCGAAGCAGGACCACTGTCTGGCAGATCTGCTCCAACGGCACAAACGCGACGAGTTACACATCGATATTCCGGTGATTATTTCCAATCATGATGCCTGCGCCGTCTGGGCCGAACTATTCAAGATTCCCTTCACCGTCTATCCCGTGACCAAGGAGACCAAGTCACAGCAGGAGCAGCAAATTCTCGCCCTGCTGAAGGAGCACCGAATCGAACTGGTGGTCATGACCCGGTACATGCAAATTCTCAGCGGTGCCTTTCTGTCCCAGGTCGGCTGTCCGGTCATCAATATCCATCACTCCTTCCTGCCGGCTTTCATCGGCGCCAATCCCTATCGGCAGGCCTATGACCGGGGCGTGAAAATCATCGGGGCCACGGCGCACTATGCCACGGAAGATCTGGATGAAGGGCCGATCATCGAGCAAGACGTCATGCGTGTGGGCCACCGGGATACGGTCGAGGATCTGGTAAGAAAAGGCCGGGATCTGGAAGAGATTGTGCTGGCCCGCGCCGTGCGCCGCCATGT
>JANNIV010000318.1:0-6966 GCA_031405355.1 Nitrospira sp. | reverse complement strand
CCTACATTCATGTGAGCCGCTTGGCGTTGCACACAGAACATCTTTTGCACGACTCTCGCGTGGGGTTGTTTGTCTCGGAGCCGGACAGGCAGGGAAAGAATCCATTGGCCCTACGGCGGATGAATCTTCAGGGTGAGGCGGTGCTGTTGAATGCTGATGCTCCGGACTATGCGAAAGTGAAGGAACGCTATCTGGCTCGCTTCCCCCAATCGGCCATGATGTTCGGCTTTGCAGACTTCGCGCTCTGGGAACTACGGCTAGAGGATGTGCATTTGATCTTGGGATTCGGACAGGCCTACCTTGCTGAGGCGACGACTCCTCTCAACTGGACACATCAGAAGCCGAATACGAAGAGCGTGAAAGGTGAGACGTAGTAGGAAGATCACCGTATTTCCTCCGAGCCATACGCTATTTGCCATTAGCTATCAGCTCCGCCTTTCAACGAAATGCGTTTCACCTTTCACGTCTTACGGCTCACGGTTCGTTCTGAGCCGAGGATCGGTAGGTAAAATAGAGCGCGATGCTTCCTATCAGAGAGATGAGCAGGCCTGCGATGAGTATGGTCGTAAAGCTGAGTGGTGCGATATAGCGGTGGTACAGGAGGGGCAGCAGAATGGAGGAGGCCACGGCCAGAGCGAGGCCCAGCATGTGACGCTTCAGATAGATCGGTTCGCCTGGTTTACGTCCCATGTCCGACGAGCCCTATCATGTGCCCCTTCCACGCTCGCTCCGGTCTCTCTCCACAGGGCAGCCTGGTCGATCCTCGATTGCGCGCGTCGAACGAGAACTGATCACCTACCTTCTCCCTGGAGGGCGGGCTAGATGGTCTCCCACTGCGCGTGTCCAACGAGGGTCTTCTGAGACCGCGCGTTGCACGAGCACAGGAGAGCATCTAGCCTGCCCTCCTTTCTTTCTATTTCACGAGGAACGGTTTCGAGTTTTCTCCCGAGGCGGTGGTGACGGACAGGAGGACCAAGCCTTTTTTCCCGCCGCTTGGCACGGTCGTGGTGATGCTGTCGTCGGTCTGGTGAAACTGAGCTGGGTGGCCCGGACCGAAGGAGACGCCTCGTAAGCAGGCCGCTGTACCGAAGCTACTCCCAGTGATGGTGACTTTGTCTCCGGCTTTTCCTTCGTCAGGGGTGACTTTGTCGAGTTTCGGTGCTTCACCGAAGCAACCCTGGGTTTTCCCCGCAGTCTCTTCCGTGGCGGATTTTTGAGCGGTTGTTTTTTGGGCGGGTGCGCTTGTCCGCATCTGGGCCGACTTTTTCGCTGCCTTTTCTTTCGCGACTGGTTCGGCTGCCCAGGTGCTGGTTTGGCTGATCGCAACCAGGCTGAGCGCCAACACTCCGATTGTCACCGTGATTCTGGAACCTGTCGCTGAATACATGGCCCGCCTCCAATTTTTCGTTGAGTCACTGACGTTTTATCGATCACCGGTCTTGAAGCCGGTTAGATCAATCTTCAATCGTCGAAATATCGCCAAGGTCTTGCCCGAGTTCTTTCGCTTTGAGAACCCGCCGCATGATTTTTCCGGAACGGGTTTTGGGGAGCGAGGATACGATGTCGATTTCTGACGGCACGGCGATTTTCCCCAACTCCTTCAGCACTTGATCCTTGATCGACTGGATCAGAGCCGGGCTGTCCACTTCCCCCTGTTTCAAAATGACGAAGGCCTTGATGGACTCGCCGACGAGTTTGTGGGGTTTGCCGATCACCGCCGCTTCCGCCACGGCATGGTGGCTGACCAGCGCGCTTTCCACTTCAGCTGTGCCGAGCCGGTTGCCGGCCACTTTGATCACGTCATCGGCGCGGCCCATAAACCACATGTAGCCGTCTTCATCTTTGTGGCAGATATCGCCGGCGGTGTAGCAGTTCGGGATCGTGTTCCAATAGGTCTTGTAGCGTTCCGGGTCTTTATAGATGGTTCGCATCATCGAGGGCCAGGGCTTTCGAATGACGGCAAGACCGCCTGCGTTAGCGGGGAGGCTGTTGCCTTGGCTGTCCACAACGTCGGCTTCGATGCCGAGGAAGGGCCTGCTGGCAGAGCCCGGCTTCAAGGGGACGGACGGCAGAGGTGTAATCAGAATGGACCCTGTTTCGGTCTGCCACCAGGTGTCCATGATCGGTTTGTCCCCACCGGCAGCGCGATGAAACCATTCCCAGGCTTCTGGATTGATCGGTTCGCCTACGCTGCCCAGGATGCGGAGGGTGGAGAGATCGTATTTCTTGGGCCAGTCTTCTCCGTAGCGCATGAGCAGGCGAATGGCAGTGGGAGTTGTATAGAAGATCGAGACCCCGTAACGTTCGATCAAGTCCCACCAGCGGCCCGGGTTCGGATAGTCCGGCTTGCCCTCAGCTGTGAGGATTGTCGCGCCGTTCAGGAGCGGACCATACACGATATAGCTGTGGCCTGTGACCCAGCCTGGGTCGGCAACACAGAAGTAGACATCGTCCTCTTTAAGATCGAAGACGTATTTCGTGGTGATGTAGGTTCCGACCATGTAGCCACCGTGGACATGGACCACGCCTTTGGGTTTGCCGGTCGTGCCCGATGTATAGAGGATGTACAACGGATGTTCTGCATCCAGATGCTCGGCTTCGCAGATGGCCTTTTCATTCTTCAGCCAGTCGTGCCAATCGATTTCTTTTGGCGTTGATAGGCTTACCCCCGGAGCTTGACGCCGTAAGACGACGACATGTTCAACGGTGGGGGAATTGGCGACGGCTTGGTCGACCACCGGCTTGAGGTTGAGGACTTTTCCTCTGTCGAAGCCGACGTCGGCTGTAATGACCAGTTTGGACTCGGCATCCTGAATGCGGTTCGCAAGGGCCGGGGCGCTGAATCCTGAATAGACCACACTATGAATGGCGCCGATGCGCGCGCAAGCGAGCATGGCAACGATCTGTTCGGGGACTTTCGGAAGGTAGATCGTGACCCGGTCGCCTTTTTCGATCCCGAGTTTCTTGAGCGCATTCGCACAACGATTGACCTGTCTATACAGCTCGCCATAGGTGATGACCCGTTCCTGGTCGTTCTCGCCGACCCAGATGACTGCCACCTTATTCTTGCGCCAGGTCTTCACGTGGCGGTCCAGACAGTTATAGGTGATGTTGCAAGTGGCGCCGACGAACCACTTGGCCCAGGGGTAATTCCATTCGAGAACCTTGGTCCAGGGGGAGAACCACTCCAGCTCCTTCGCGACGCCGCTCCAGAATCCTTCAGGGTCGGCAATCGATTTCTTATAGGCGCTCTCGTAGTCCTGAATATAGGCAGCGGCTTTAGTCTGAGCGGTCGGCTGATATACGCGGGTTTCCTTGAGGAGGGTATCGATGTTGTCTGCCATAGCGCGATGACTCCTTTAGCAGGATGCTGAAAAAGCTCTTCTTCTCACCCGCCCAACCCCGGCGATTATTTCACCCGCCCGCCCTGAGTCTGCCAAGACAGCCTCTTCGCCCATAGACGCGCCTTTTCCCATGCGGCGTTCTCGCATCGTTCAGTTCCTCAACGTACCCCACTTGGAGAACAAGTTGTCTTGGCAGCTTGGGTGGGCGGGTGAGAAATGCCACGCCTCGGCTCTTCACTCGCTGCGGCCTTGCTGGACGGCCTTTTTGAGCATCCTGCGTGGGTGTTCCGTTCTTGCTCCAACCGTGCAGATTATCGAGTATGCTGGATCAAAACAGTTTCTCCGAAGTTTGTTAGGTCGAGGAATACAGCATGAGGTCGTATTATGCTGGAGGGGCGGGGAGGAACTCAACTATACCAAGGTACGGGTAAGGAAATGCAGGGCCATGTCGTGGGCCTGTGGCCGCGACGTGTTCCTGGCTATTGTTTCTTGACAGTCGCTCAGAGGCAAGAGTAGGGTAAATTTATTCCACGTCACCCGCTGAGGCCGGTCCAATTGATGTTGCCGTTTGCCCACCGACAGTTGCGTACCTTCCTTCTTGCGTTTCTGGTCTGCTCGCTGGCCGCGACGTTCTGTCTATCGCCGGCATCTGCCCAATTGGGGAAGCCGGAAGGGCTGTACTACAAGTCGTGGGCCATTGTTATCGGGGTGGAGAACTATCTTTTGGCCCCGAAAATTCCAGGCGTGATTGAGGATGCCAAAGCGGTGGCCCAAGCGTTCCGCCAATTGGGTTTTGACGAAGTCGTTGAGCTGTACGACAAGGATGCGAGCGCCCGCCGTCTACAGCAGATGCTTTCGGATTTTTTGCCTCGCAAGGTTGGTCGATATGATCGCCTGGTGCTCTATTTTGCCGGACATGCGGGCGTCATGCAGGATCATGATGGTATGGAGCTCGGCTATCTTGTTCCCTGGGACGCACAGGTCGGGAACGTGTCCAAATCAATGACGTTTGAACAGCTGAAAGAGTTCAGTCGGCGTAGCGCGTCCAAACACACGCTCTTCTTTTTTAATGCGGCGGTTCGTGGGTGGGAGGTGAGTACGGCTCAGCCACTGTCTCTCGAAGGGCGATTGGCTCCGGAAGACGAAATGGAACGGCGAGCTGTGCAAGTGTTGACGGCGGGCGATAAGGGCGAGTCGTTGAGTCAGGAGAATGGGAAGAGTTTTTTTGTGCAAGTATTGCTGAAGGGGCTAAGTGGCGCGGCAGATCGGAATAAAAACGGATGGCTCATGGCCTCGGAAGTTGGAGACTATGTAAAGCAACAGGTTTTAGAACGATCGAAGGGCGTCCAGCACCCACTATTTGCGCAGCTTGAGGGGGAAGGGGATACGGTATTGATCGAAGGCCGTAAGGCCGCCTTTATTAAGGGGGCAGAGCCCCAATCTCCGGCGGAACGACAACAAGCTGCGAAGATGCAGTATGAACAGGCCGTCGCGCTACTCCAAACCGGTAAGTCGCCGGAGGAGGCCTTGGAACGGCTGGATAGAGCGCTGGAATATGACCCCACGTTCGGCGACGCCTATGTGCTCAAGAGCTATGTGAGATTAGAAGTACTGCCGAATCTTGAAGATGCGTTGTCGGCGGCAAAGCTGGCGGTGCAGTATGCCCCGAAGAACCCGGATGCGCAGTATACGCTTGGGATGATCTACGAAAAGCGCGGGCAGTATGTCGAAGCTGAGCGGGCTATGCGGGAGGCGTTGGTGGCCAATCCCAACTATACGGACGTCTATTTCTCGTTGGGCCTTCTCTATGCCGATGCGATGATGGATCAGCCGAAATCTGTCGAGGCCTTTACTCGTTATCTCGAACTCGGTGGAAACCATGCCCGTGCCAGGGCTGCTGTGGCACAGTCAACTCCCGCGAAGCCTTAGCAGAAACCAAAAAACCCCGGCAACACGGAGAAGGTTGAGGCTTAGGCTAAGGTTGAGAAAGCGAGAGTCTGATCTTCGCTCAACCTCGACCTCAGCCTGCATCCTGCTAGGGTTTTTCGCCGCCCTTAAGATACCCCAACCCAATCTTGACTGCTTTCCGCGTAATTTCCGCCCAGCGTGTTTGAGGATATTCGGCGAGAACTGCGGCTGCTTTAGGATCTTGAACCTCCAGGCTCAGAATCTTAATGATCCCATCATCGATCTGCACGTCTGCCACGGGTATTCTCCTTTAGCAGGATGCTGAAAAAGTCGTCCTTCTCACCCGCCCAGCCCCGGCGCGCCGAGACGCGCCTTTTCCCGAGCGTCGTTCTCGCATCGCTCAGAGGCTCAACGTACCGAAGCGTACGCCTCGCCTCATCGCTCGCTGCGGCCTAGCTGGACGGCCTTTTTGAGCATCCTGCGGAAATGTTTTTCTATTAAGCTCCACGTACGGACTATCGACACTCTGTCCTGCCAATACAGTTTCCCAGCAGCCTGTTAGGGCGTAGTGAGACGGTCCACCATTGGCCGTCGGTTTCGTTGACTGGATTGGGGGTGCATGTTAGCATGAATTCGTGCGAATTCTCGATCCTTCGTCGCGGGCATCTGTAAGCTGGTATATCGCTGTTTCACCGTCCTGATCATCACCAAGGAGGCATGCACATGAATGGAATACTGGGGTTCAAGTCGAGGTTGGTCGGGGGAGGCGTGGCTATTGCCCTGATGATCGGACTTGTTGCCTGTGGCGGTCCTCCGAAGTGGGTGAAGCAAGGGTCCGGGGCGTTCAATGAGAAAGATAGTAAAGCCTTTTATGGCGTCGGGTCCGTGGCCGGTGTCAAGAACGAGCCGCTAGCCTGGGACACAGCTGAAAATCGCGCCAGAGCGGAAATTGCCAAGACTTTTGAAACCTATACTGGGTACTTAATGCGCGACTATGC
This sequence comes from Nitrospira sp., assembly GCA_031405355.1. GTDB lineage: Bacteria > Nitrospirota > Nitrospiria > Nitrospirales > Nitrospiraceae > Palsa-1315. Next base: position 716 of record JANNIV010000318.1, on the reverse strand, counting down.
GGCCTCCACGACGGCCGGGGACTTTACCAAGAACACGGAAGAGCAGAATGTCGAGCGGGCGATTAAGACGGTGACGACCACGACCCTCAGTGGCGTGCGCCCTATCGAACGTTACAAGGATGATAAAACCGGCACATATTATGTGTTGACCAAGCTGAATCTCGAGGAGATGAAGGATAATCTCGAGAAGGCGAAGGAACTCAACTCACAGGTTCGCGATTTTGTCAGGAAGAATGCGGATAAACTCTTTGAGCGGCTTGAAAAAGAAGAAGACAAACGGGTGCCGCAGTAGGGGCTTCCGCTGAGCGACTGCCAATTGCTGCATCTGCGAGGAGGTATCGCGTGATTGTTATGGATAGAGGGCGAATTGTGCTCGTGGCGCTGGTGCTGTTGTCGTTTGCCGGTTGTGCCCAGGAGACGAGAATCACGAGGGTCGACTCAGGAGTTGTCACGGATCTCAGCGGGCGTTGGAATGATACCGACTCCAGGATTGTTGCGGAGTCCATGGTCAAAGAGGCGCTGGAGTACCCGTGGCTGAATAATTTCTCCAGCTCGAAGAAACGCCAGCCGGTCGTCGTCGTTGGGACCATTCAGAACAGCAGCCACGAACATATCAACGTCAACACGTTTGTGACCGACCTTGAACGTGAACTGACAAACTCCCAGAAAGTCACGTTTGTGGCAGGAAAGGGAGATCGCGAGGAACTTCGCACCGA
>JANNIV010000317.1:0-5012 GCA_031405355.1 Nitrospira sp. | reverse complement strand
GCCCTGCCCGACTACCGGCTGCGCTTTCGCAACCTCGCCTGGGAAGGCGACACCGTCTTCGAGCAGCGCCGCGACCTGAACTTCCCGACCTGGGAGGAGCAGCTCGACAAGATCGGCGCCACCGTGGTCATCGCGCAGTTCGGGCAGATGGAAAGCCTCGCGGGGAAGGACTGGGTCATGGAGTACCTAGCAGCGTACGAAAAGCTGGTCGCTCGATTCAGCGGCGGGGGCCAACGGAAGCTGCTTTTTTGGATTCTTGCGAACTTCGGCCTCTTCCTCATGCAACACGTAAATCATTCCGATCGGATCGACCAGCGCGGCGGATTTTGACGTCGCCGGCTTGAGCGTTATCGGCAGCGTAATGGCATGAGTCGTGTAGAACTTGCGCGGAGAATTTTCCGGACACAAACTCCACGGTCCCTGCTCACCAGGCCTGGCCTGCTCCGTACTCTTTGTTCCATCTTCACGCACATGGAACGGTTCCAACCAGGGCGCTCCGCCATGATTCGGCGCGAACGGTGGGCGCTTCCCAAGATGTGGACGCAGCCAGGGGAACGCCAGTTTCCCGGTTTGCGGATCGAACGTAATGGCCGGACGCTTCAGAGGAGTCGGAGATTCATAGTCCGCCCACTTGTGCGGTGTCTCAGGTTCATTCAGCGCCAGTGCGCCTTCCCACTTCCAGTTCACCACCGTCGCATCATGCGCCTTGGCCTGCTTCACCTGATCTTCCGTCTTGCCGGGCAAACCCTGCGGCGGCAGCATGTATTCGACCCAATCCTTGATCGAGACCTTGACCGGATTGGATTTCCAATCCGTCTTATCCTTAGTGACCTCGTACTTCTTGCCACCATACCAATCCACGGTGGTGCCGACCAGCTTGTCCGAGCTCACCGCGAGCTTGATCTTCCCCTTGCGATCGGGAAGTTCGATGAGCGGCTTCATCACGTCAGTTTGGAACCCGGTCGACTGCAACGTATTGTAGACACGCCAGAATCCCCACATTCCCGTCACATAGTGCTGCGGAATATGGCAGTGAAATACAAACTCTCCGGCCAACGCCTGTAAGCCGCCGGACCCACCCTCGGTGACCTCATCGTAAATCTCGGATGGACCGATCGACTGGACGTCCAGCCGATCCGACGGATCGCTGATGGGAGGAAACTTCACCGGGCCGTTCTTCGACAGGGTCGGATCGATCCTGCTGGTGCCTGGCTGTCTGGCCCAGCGGATCGTACCGCCATGCAGATGGTGCGAATGCACGATTTCAGACCCACCGACCATCCGGAACGTAGCCGGATCCCCCAAATATGAGCGGGGAACCGTGGTTGCCGGATCGCCAAACGTATAGGATCCATAGCCCTGCGACTCATCGGAAAATCCGACGAGATGCTCCTGCTGCTCAAGTCTCGTGCCATGAGGTTCACTGCGATAGTTGAGCAAGCGGGCCGCCGGCCGGTAGGTGTCCGTGTGCGGATCGCGCTGCGGCAACATATCCCCCTTGCGGTTCAACAGTCTAAACGTCTCATCTCCCGCCTCATGATAAAAAATGACAAATTCGCGGAAGTCTGAGGCGTTGGCCAAATCGATCATGGCTTCCCAGCCGCTCTTCATTTCCTCGCCCGTGAAGGGGCTCAGATGTCGAGCCCCGCGCTGCTCGACCACCAATGAACCCAACAGACCCAAGGAATACTGCTCTCTGGTCGCATGGCTGTGGAACGCGCGCCCGCCTACCTGAAGATCCAGGGGGATGTACCATTCGAATTCGCCGGTCTTTCCGGTTGGAACCAATGCGTCCGGATTGTTGGCGGTCGCCGGCTTGCCTGTGTTGGCGACGAGCAGCTGCGACCCGTTGATGATCATGTTGGTCGGTTCGTCAGCGATCTGATTTCGCAATGTGATCCGGAGACAATCCCCTTGGTTCGCCCGAATGACCAACGGTTGAATCAGATCGCCCTGCAAACCGTGAGATACGGCGCCGAGGGCAAACGTCGGATCCTCGCTTTCCCGCGCAGCCTTATTTTTTTCCTCTTCCGCCCGCACGCCTGCCACATTCTCGGTCAGCGCATACATGTAACCTGGGTAGAAATCTCCAAATCGATTCACGGAGATTTCAACGTTGATCGTGGAAATATCGAAGGCACGGACAGGGGCTTGCGCTGGACAGCGAGCGCCTTGCGTGACCTTCACCTTATCCTGATCTTCCGCGACGAGCAGGATGCCCTGCTGCATCGCATGGGCCCCGGCGCCCTGGAACGGCCCTTTGCTTTGTACCTGCCGCTCGATTTGCTCGATGGCCTTCGACATCTTGTCCATCAGTATCGGACCAGCCTGTGTATGCACCGGTGTCGCCACATCGACAGCGGAATCCACTGCACCATGCGCGTCATGCGCCATGACCGCAAACGCAGGCGTCGCCTCGGCAAACCAAAGACAGGCCGCAAGTCCCATTAGCCCAGCCCCTACCCACTTCTTTGATGCACTCATAACGTTAAGCCTCCTCCTTACAATCGGTCACTATTCGGTCACGATATTGTTTCGGCAATATTTCTTTACCGGGCGTCATTGGGAATCTGATCACAGCCGGGTTATAGACCATAGACAAGGGGGTTGAGTCAAGAGGGGGCCGTACCTAGATAAAACATGGGCCTGCGGGGTGAACGGTTGGATCATGGCAGCATGATCGTGACTATAGATACCGGGTATTATGATGGCCGTCGCTTCGTGCGCAACGGCAAAAGCATCTTCTTCAATGCGCACCCCTCCGCTTCTATGCGATAATGGCGGCTATGCTTCTGAAACGTTGGCTGGTGGGCGATCCGCTCAAAAGCACTCAGGCGGCACACCAACGGCTGTCCAAAACCATCGCGCTCGCGATCTTTTCCTCGAACGCGATCTCTTCTGTGGCCTATGCCACGGAGGAAATCTTGCTGGTGCTTATCCTTGCGGGAACCGCCGCCGTTGCCTGGTCCATTCCCATCAGCCTTGCGATCCTGTTTCTCATCGTCGTCCTGACCATTTCCTATCGCCAAATCATCTACGAATACCCGGAGGGTGGCGGGGCCTATGTTGTCGCCCGCCATAACTTTGGGGAACAGCCGGCGCTGATCGGCGCAGCGGCGTTGATGATCGACTATGTCCTCACCGTGGCCGTCAGCGTGGCGGCAGGCATCGCGGCCCTGACCTCGGCCGTACCGAGTTTGTTCGAGTATCGCGTAGCCCTCGGGCTTGCCGCCATCATCTTCATTGTCGTCATCAACCTGCGCGGTGTGCGGGAGTCGGGGACATTCTTCGCCTTCCCCACCTACTTTGCCATCGGCGCTCTCGGAGTGATGGTGGGGATCGGAAGCATCCAGGCCTTCTTCGGACAAAGCGCCTCGGTGCCGCCAGGCCACCAGACGGCGGTCGAAGACCTGACGCTCTTCCTGATCCTTCGAACATTTGCCGCAGGCTGTACGGCCGTGACCGGAATGGAAGTAGTCTCGAACAGCGTGAAAGCCTTTCGCCGGCCGGAGTCCCAGAATGCTTCGGTCACCATGATTTGGATGTCGCTGATTCTGGCATCGTTATTTATGGGTATCACCTTCCTGGCCTACCACGTTGGAATCCAGCCCAAAACGGATGAGACAGTCATTTCACAATTAGCACGTATCACATTTGGTAGCGGCTCTCTGTACTACGCACTCCAGATCGGGACGATGCTGCTATTAGTCCTTGCCGCCAATAGCGCCTTTGCGGCCTTTCCCCAGCTCGCTTCAATTCTAGCGCGCGACGGCTATATGCCCCGCCAAATGGCGACCTTCGGCGACCGCTTAGTGTTCTCGAACGGGATCATCGTTTTAGGGATCATCGCCTGTTTCCTCCTGATCCTCTTTCACGGCGACACGCATGCTCTGATCCCGCTCTACGCCATCGGCGTGTTCATCTCCTTCACGTTGGCTCAATCCGGCATGGTACGCCAGTGGCTGACCCAAAAAGGGCCTCATTGGCGAGCGAAACTGATCGTGAACGGCGTAGGCGCTGTCACGACCGGCATTGCCTTCATCATCATTGCCACGACCAAATTTACGCACGGCGCCTGGATCGTCTTTGTCCTCATTTTCATATTGGTCTTAATGTTCCGTTCGATCCGCTCGCACTACAAAGCCGTCACTGAACAGATTGCGCTCACGCGTGATCACCGTCCCCCACTTCCACGACGCAATGTCGTCGTGATTCCCATCAACGGCGTCAATCAGGCGGTCATTCGAGCAGTCGATTACGCACGCAGCCGTCCCGGCGAGATTCAGGCGGTGATGGTGGATGTGGATCCAGAATCCACGGCGCGCATACAAATCCAGTGGGCCCAATGGGGCTGCGGTGTCCGATTGTCGGTGTTACCCTGCCCATACCGTTCTGTCCTGAGTTCCTTCCTCGACTACGTCGAGGAGCTCTTGAAAAAAGAGCCGGATACCTGGGTGACCGTCGTGATTCCGGAAATTCTTCCCGCCCATTGGTGGCAGAGCATCCTGCACAACCAACGCGCGCTGCTCCTCAAGACAGCGCTGTTGTTTAAAGAGCGAGTCATCCTGACCGATGTCCCCTTCCACCTCAAGCGGTGAGGCGTGAAACGTGAGGCGTAAGGCGTGGGCTCATAGTTGTTGCCTTTTTACGGTTGCCTTTTGCCTTACGCTTCAGGCGCAACAGGCCATCGCTTTCAAGATCACACAGCCGGTAGAGGGGGGCAAACTCACGGCGGGAAAAACCATCAAAGCCAGTGTGGACCTCGGAAATGATTCCGGCATCATCCAAGTCCGCTACTATTGGTATGGCGAACAGGATGACACCCTGGTAGAGCAGGAGGACGCTACAGCCACGGGATCGATCGTTGCGCCGGTGGCGCTGATCGGATTGTCAGATCATCACCCGGCCTTTGGCGGCCCCTTGTTGGTTCCGAAAGACAGCATCGGGCCCATGCGCTTGCTGGCGGTCGCAGAAATCTCGCGCGGACGATTAGGCACCAGATCCGTCTTCGA
>JANNIV010000316.1:0-11269 GCA_031405355.1 Nitrospira sp. | reverse complement strand
GCCCCGCCACGTTTCGCCTTGGCCAAGAGGTCCAACGCAAGCTGGCTATATCCGTCGCGCTGTTGTATCTGTTGATTCATCGTTGTGTCCCGCCCACGGTGATTTCATCGATGCGAATGGTCGGCAAACCGACACCCACGGGAACGGACTGTCCTTCCTTGCCGCAAGTACCGATGCCCTCATCGAGCTTGAGGTCGTGTCCGACCATCGAGACCTTGGTGAGGATCTCCGGTCCGCTGCCAATCAATGTCGCGCCCTTGACCGGCCTCGTGACCTTTCCTCCCTCGATCAAGTAGGCCTCGCTGGCGGAAAACACAAATTTACCGTTGGTGATATCCACCTGCCCACCGCCGAACGACACGGCATAGAGACCACGATCGACGGAGCGAATGATCTCCTCAGGGTCCGACGTCCCGGCCAGCATAAATGTATTGGTCATGCGCGGCAGTACCACGCTTTGATAACTTTCTCGCCTGCCATTACCAGTCAGAGGAATCCCCATGAGACGCGCGTTCAATTTGTCGGTGATGTAGCCACGGAGAATTCCTCGCTCGATGAGCACCATACGACCGGTTGGGGTTCCTTCATCGTCCATGTTGAGTGAGCCACGCCGGCCAGGCAAGGTACCATCATCGACGATGGTACAAACATCGGAAGCCACCCGTTTCCCAAGAAGGTTTGAGAATGCCGAGGTTTTCTTGCGGTTGAAGTCCGCCTCAAGACCATGGCCAATGGCCTCATGCAACAATATCCCTGGCCAGCCTCCTCCCAACACGACCGGCATGACACCCGCTGGCGCTTCGACGGCAGACAAGTTGAGGATGGCTTCACGCGCCGCTTCACGCGCAAACCGCAGGTACCGGCCACCCTCATAATAAAACTCGAACCCGACACGGCCCCCCCCGCCGAACGAGCCGGCTTGGCGTTGGCCGTTCTCTTCAGCAATACAAGTCACTTGCAGTCGCGAAAGCGGTTGCACGTCGCCAATTAACGTGCCGTCTGAGGTAGCGACCATTACCACCTTATATTCCGTATTAAACGATGCCATGACATTCTTGATGCGTGGGTCGGAGCGGCGCGCTTCGGCATCGATCGCGTTCAATAAGGCCACGCGTTCCGCTGTGGCGACTTCAGCCTGAGCCCGATCGACCGGGTAGAGATCTCTGGTGGGGCGCTGATGAACGGGAACCGGAACCGCATGGGTCCCGCCCGGCGAATTGGCAATATAGCGTGCCGTATCGGCCGCGAGTTCGAGATCTTTCTTCGTCAGCTCATCGGAATAGGCAAAACCGGTTTTTTCACCTGCCGTCGCTCGCACCCCCACACCCTGCGACACACTTTTCGTCGCACGCTTGACAAGGGATTCCTCCATCGAAACGGATTCGGACACACAGGATTCAAAGTAGAGATCGGCATAGTCGACATCGCGAACCTTGACCCGACCGAGCGCCCCAAGCACCTCGCCTTCGGTCAGACCAAAGGACTTCAACTGAACAAGATCACCCATGGTTTGCAAATCCTCATGACGGTTGGCATACGAATAGACGGGGAAGTATAGCCGATCGCTTTCCGCAGGCGCAATGACAATTCACCCAACTCGTCGCTTTTACAGGACTTTTACGAAAATTTGTTTGACAATCTTCCCCCTCGCCAGTAGACTTTGCTCGCCTACCGTACAATCTTGCGCAAAGGGATATTCACCGACAGCACAGATATGGACACCAAAGACTCATCGACTCTGGACCAGCTATCCGAAGAAGAGCTCACCCTAAAACTCGATCTGAGCCTCTTACCCAAGCATGTCGCTATCATCATGGATGGCAATGGCCGCTGGGCAGAACTGCGAAGCCTCCCTCGCATTGCCGGGCATCGCGAGGGGATCAAATCCGTCCGGGAAATGATTACAGTCTGCTTGGAACTGGGTATCCACGCCCTGACAATTTACGCGTTTTCACAGGAAAATTGGAACCGTCCTGTTCAGGAAATCTCTTCGCTCATGGGCTTGCTCGAATATTACCTTTCGACGGAACGAACGAAGCTCATTGAGCAGGGTGTTCGGGTGCGGACAATCGGCAGACTCGACTCCCTCCCGACCTCCGCCCGCCGATGGGTCCAGGCCACTGAACAGGAAACCGCCCATCTCAACAGACTACATCTCACACTCGCCCTCAGCTATGGTGGCCGCGCTGAGATCGTAGACGCGGTGCGTGAACTCCTTCATGAGGTGCAAGACGGAAAACTGCAACCGGACGACGTGGATGAGTCGCGGATCCAGCAATATCTCTATACCCATGAACTGCCCGATCCCGACTTATTGATTCGCACCAGCGGCGAATCGCGAATCAGCAACTTTCTCCTCTGGCAGCTCGCCTACACCGAGCTCTATTTCACTCCGACGCTGTGGCCAGACTTCCGTCGCCGAGAACTCTTGCTGGCCTTGCTGGAATACCAGCGGCGTGAGCGACGGTTCGGTCGCGTCCTCAGTGCCATTTCGTCATAAGTGGTCGATCTCAACCTCCCCATGCAGGAATATAAAACCGCTGGCCAACCGCAGGCTGAACCGACGCCGGTTACGGTGTCCCGATTCGACCCCCGTCGGATCTATACCATTTTGGTCCTCGCTCCACTCTTATATGCCGTCATTCGATACCTCCCTCCCCTTGCATTTTCCGGCGTCGTGGCGCTGGCGGGGGCGCTCGCCCTCTTTGAGTTCTACCGATTGTGTTTCAACGACCGCAGCCACACCTGGCTGATAGGGATCGGCCTGACAGGACTCACCGGCCTGATTTTTGGGACACACTGGCCGGGCATCATCGTTCCCACCCTCCTGGCCACACTAGCCTGTGTTACTTCGGTCCCGCTCCTCGGTCGCTCCCCCCTTGAACAGAGCCTGCGGGACGGAGCCATGACTCTATTCGGCGTGCTCTATCTAGGCCTCACACTCGGCATGCTCTCGATGACAAGACTCCTGCCGCAGGGTGAATGGCTGATTTTCTTTCTCCTACTGGTAACCTGGGCATCCGATACCGGCGCCTACTATGTCGGCACATTATACGGACGACATCGCTTGGCTCCCACGATCAGTCCAAAAAAAACAGTCGAGGGCTTGGTGGGAGGGTTAATTGCTGCCATAATAGCCGGGTACATCGCGCGTTGGTGGTTTCTTCCTGAGTTGTCCGGGCTCGATTGTCTGATCTTGGCTACCCTGCTGACCATCGCGGGTCTCTGGGGTGACCTGGCCGAATCAGCGATGAAACGCACCGTCGGCATGAAGGATTCCGGCGGGATACTGCCGGGCCACGGGGGTATGCTCGACCGTCTGGATAGTCTCTTGTTCGCCACCCCTGTCTTCTACTACTATATAACGCTGGCAAGCCGGCTATGAGTCATGGAGTGAAAATGCCCCCTATGAAAACCATCGTCATTCTTGGATCGACCGGGTCGATCGGCACCAGCACCTTAGATCTCGTGGACCGGTTCCCGGAAGAATTTTGTGTGGCAGGACTGACTGCCGGCAGCAACGATGAAAAACTCGAGGAGCAGATCCGCCGGTTTAAACCCCGCATCGTGGCCCTATCGGATGCTTCCGCTGCCGCCAGGCTCCGGCAACGCTGTGAGGGGCTGCCTGTCGAAATTTTGGCCGGGCAAGAAGGCTTGATTCAGGTTGCCTCTGCGCCAGAAGCCGAACTCGTCATCTCTGCTATCGTGGGAGGGGCCGGCCTCGTACCCACCCTTGCCGCGATCCGGAGCGGAAAGCAAATTGCGCTGGCGAACAAAGAACCGATGGTCATGGCGGGAAAACTGATGCAGGACGAGGCGCGCCGGTATGGCGTTCGGATCTTCCCGGTCGATAGCGAACACAGTGCGATCTTTCAATCGCTAGAAGGCCACCGCAAAGAAGATGTCCGCCGTCTGATCTTGACGGCATCCGGAGGGGCCCTCTGGAATCTGAGCGCGGAAGAGTTACAAGATGTCACACCGGAGCGGGCGCTCCAACATCCCAATTGGAAAATGGGCGCGAAAATCACGATCGATTCCGCCACGCTGATGAACAAGGGGCTTGAAGTGGTTGAAGCCCGCTGGCTCTTCGACATCCCGGAGTCTCAGATCGAGGTCATGATCCATCGGGAAAGCATCATTCATTCTCTGGTAGAATATCAGGACCGATCAATGATCGCGCAATTGGGATTGCCGGATATGCGGACCCCTATTTCTTATGCGATGAGATATCCTGGGCGCATGCCGCTGGACCTTCCTTCATTGGATCTGACGGAGATTGGGAAGTTGACGTTTTGCAAGCCGGACCACGACCGCTTCCCCTGCCTGGGTCTTGGCTATGAATCCCTGAGAGTCGGCGGTACGATGCCGGCCACGATGAACGCCGCAAATGAAATCGCCGTCGAGGCATTCTTAAACGGGGGTATCCGGTTCACCGACATTGTGGAGATCATTCGCAGCACGATGGACGTCCACACCACCAAAGACGTCGAGACCTTAGAAGATGCGCTGGAGGCGGATCGCTGGGCCCGAGAGAAGGCTGAATCGTTGGTAGTAGCCTTAGCACGCTAGCCGGATGCTCAAACTGGTTTGTTTTGTTAATCTGGTTCATCTGGTCTGTTTGGTTTAACTAAACAAACGAGACAAACCAAATAACGGTCTTCATACGCTGGCGGTTTTTTTCAGTATCCTGCGGGTCTACACGAAGGAGCATACACTGTGTTCATGGCACTTACCTGGTCCCCCGATACCGTCTGGTTGCTCTTGCAGAAGGCATGGTGGTTCTTGGTCGTTCTGGGCGTGTTAGTCGCGTTCCATGAACTCGGGCATTTCTTGGCTGCTCGCTGGGTCGGTGTCAAGGTCCTCAAGTTTTCCCTTGGATTCGGACCAAAGATCTTCGGCCGAAAAGTGGGCGAAACAGAATATCTCCTCTCAGCCATTCCGCTCGGTGGCTACGTAAAACTGTTCGGCGAAGATGAGACCGAAGCGACGACACAGGAGGATCGTGCACGGTCGTTTGCCCACAAAGGATTGTGGGACAAAGTCCTGATCGTTGCCGCGGGACCTGGATTTAACTTCATTCTGGCGTATTTCATTTTTGCCGGATGGCTCGCGACCGGAGCTCCACTTCCTGTCCCGACGTTCCAGGATCTCACCCCCGATATTGAAGCGATGGTTCCCGGCTCTCCTGCCGACACCGCAGGCATCCACATTGGAGATCGTGTCAGCCGAGTCAACGGACAAGATATTTCAACCAGAACAGAGCTCTTCGATGCTGTGGCGAAGAGTAAAGGGCAGGCACTGACGCTCGAGATTAAACGAGGCGAACAGGTCAAAACGCTGACGGTCACGCCCACCACCGCACCAGGGCCACAGGTCTCTGCGCAAGAGCCTGGATACTATCTGGGCGTCGAAGAAGCGCCACCCCTCGTCACATCAGTCACACCAAACTCTCCGGCGGAAAAAGCCGGTCTCCAAGCCGGAGACCATATGTTCAAGATCGAAGATCAGACGATCCATACCTGGTCCCAGATGACCGGTATCGTAAAAGAAAGTCCCAACCGCCAACTACAAGTAGAGGTCTTGCGGGAAGGGCGCAGAATTTCTCTGACCGTGACGCCTTCGGCTGAGAAAGCGACGGTCAACGGCCAGTCGGTCGAAGTCGGCAAGATCGGCATTGCAGGACCCGGCGGCCGTTCGATTATCCGCTCCAACACCCCGCTGCTGGCGCTCTATGACGGATTGCGAGCCACATGGGGCTTGACCGAGCTGACCGTAGTAGGCCTCTACAAGATGATCGTGGGGGACATCTCCAGCAAAAATATCGGCGGTCCGCTGACGATCGCCAATATATCCGGTGAAGCCGCTTCGCAGGGGGCCTCAAATGTCATCTATCTCATCGCCATTTTGAGCATCAATCTAGGCGTCCTCAACTTGCTCCCCATACCCATTCTCGATGGCGGCCATCTGCTGTTTTTCCTCATCGAGGGCATCCTCAGGAAACCCCTTGGTGAGCGCCAGAGAGAACTCGCGCAACAGGCCGGCCTCGTGCTATTAGTGGGCGTGATGGTCTTTGCGTTCTGGAATGATATTGAGCGGATCTTCTTTCGATAAAAAATAAGTCAGAAAGTCTGAAGGTCGAACGTCCTCATGTCCCCGAAACATTTTCCTCCCCCTCATCAGAATTGCAGACTTGACGACGTTCAGACTTGACAACTTTTCGACCTTTCCAAAATAATTATGCGGACATCTCAAGTCTTAATTCCCACATTGCGAGAAGATCCGGGAGAAGCGGAAACCGTCAGTCATAAGCTCATGCTCCGAGCCGGTCTGATTCGCAAGGTCGCGGCCGGCATCTACACCTACCTTCCGCTCGGCCTTCGGGTCATCCGAAAAGTCGAGCAGATCATTCGAGAGGAGATGAACCGGGCCGGCGCTCAAGAACTCCTCATGCCCATCGCCTCTCCCGCAGAGTTATGGCGAGAAACAGGCCGATGGAATTTTTACGGCAAAGAACTAGTGCGCTTCAAGGATCGACACGAGCGCGAGTTCTGCTTGGGGCCGACCCATGAGGAAGTGATTACCGACCTATTCAGACGCGAAGTCCGCTCCTATAAGCAAATGCCGCTGAACTTCTATCAGATCCAAACAAAGTTTCGAGATGAAATCCGCCCCCGCTTCGGACTCATGCGAGGGCGTGAATTTATCATGAAGGACGCCTATAGCTTTGACCAGGATGAAGCGAGCGCCAGGATCAGCTACCAAAAGATGTACGATACCTATCATCGTATCTTCACGCGCTGCGGCCTCACCTTCCGCGCCGTGGAGGCCGACACCGGCCTGATCGGTGGCAGTTCATCTCATGAGTTCATGGTGCTCGCCGAAACAGGCGAGAACACCATCGCTTACAGCGATACCGGAACCTACGCCGCCAACGTCGAACAGGCTGAAGTGCTTCCTCCGACTGACATGGATACTGAGGCCCCTCGTCCCCTGCAGACTGTACAGACGCCGCTCTGCCGGACAGTCGAAGAGGTTACGAAATTCTTGAACGTCTCCCCTACACACCTCGTGAAGACACTCCTCTACTCGACAGGAAAAGACACGATCGCTGTGTTGATACGGGGAGACCATGAAGCGAATGAGGTTAAGATTCAGCGCCTTCTACAAGTAACTGATCTTGAACTTGCCACTCCCGCCGTCGTCGAGCAAGTCACCGGCGCACCAGTAGGGTTTGCCGGTCCTATTGGCATCAAACACGTTCGGATTATTGCCGACCATGCGATCAAAGCCTTGCGTAACGTGATCGTCGGCGGCAATCAACGCGATATGCACTATATCGATGCGAATTGGGATCGTGACTTTCAGGTCGAGCAGTTTGCCGATCTCCGCAGCGCTTGTGCTGGAGATCCGTCACCGAGAAAGGACGGGACATTGAAGACGACGAAAGGTATCGAAGTCGGACATGTCTTCATGCTTGGCACCAAATACAGTGACGCCATGAAAGCCTCATTCCTCGATCTTCATGGCAAAGAGTGCCTCGCTGTCATGGGATGCTACGGCATCGGCGTCGGACGCACAGCGGCGGCAGCGATCGAACAAAACCACGATGCGAAAGGCATTATCTGGCCCTTCCCCATCGCGCCGTTCCATGTGCATCTCCTCCCGCTCACTCAATCAGCTCAGACCGCCCAGGTCACCGCGCAGCTGTATGAGGAGCTGCAGGCGGCTGGGCTCGAAGTACTCTGGGATGATCGGGACGAACGAGCTGGTGTGAAGTTCAACGATGCGGACCTGCTGGGAGCCCCATTCCAAGTCGTTGTCGGAGACAAGGGCCTTGCCGAAGGAGTTGTGGAGGTCAAAACTCGAAAGGACGGGGTGAAACTCAAGCTGCCTCCGGCGCAAGTCACCGCTCATCTGATTCGCCTACAAACAAGTTAAACACCCTGCCACCCACTGATAGCTTCATCTCTATTATCATTCCCATAATCACTCGAATCCAAAACTGCCTTTTCCTTGCCTTCCACCCTTGATCAGCTAGACTGAGCATCAACCTCTTCCTCACGGTACTGTGGTCACGCGGGCCGTATGTACTCTTCGTTGAGCATACGAATCCAGCAATAATCTTCGTAGCTGAAGGTCAGGAGCCCGGGTAATGCAAGCCAATCCCATCCCGCAAAACCTTCAAGAACTTCAGCAAAAAGTGGCCTTCGCCGAGAACGTCAAGCGCATCACGGAACAAATACATGCGGCCAGCGATCTCGATCATATTCTCCTCGACCTGCGCAAGGAAGTCCTTGGCATCTTCGATGCTGAAGATCTCACCATCTTCGCCTTCGATTCTGAGAAAAAAGAGATTTTCTCCAAGGTCCCCAACATCGACAGCGTCGAGGAGTTCCGTATTCCCATCACCGAGCAAAGCCTCGCTGGATTCTGCGCAAAATATCTCCGCCCGGTAAGCATTGCCGACGCCTATAATATCGCCGAACTGCAAGGCGTCCACCCCTCACTCGTCCACGACACGTCTTACGACAAGCGGACTGGATTCAAAACGAAACAGGTTCTGACCTACCCGATCGTAGCTGACAACAAGTATTTGATGGGCGTTCTTCAACTCCTTAACAAAAAAAGCGGCGTTCGGTTCACGAGAAAAGACGAAGAATCCGTCGCAGAGATTGCCAAGGCGCTCGGCATCGCCTTCTTCAACCTTCGCAAGGTCTCCAAGAAAGCACCAACCAAGTTCGATCTCTTGGTCACGAACAGCCGCATTAGCCAGAACGAATTGGACAATGCGATTGCCGAGTCCCGGAAAGGCCTGTCGGATTTCGAGAGTATCCTGATCGAGAAGTACAAGGTGCCGAAACTCGATATCGGTAAGTCGCTGGCCCAATTTCACAAATGCCCCTATATCGAGTTCAGCGATCGAACGCTTGTCGATATCGAGCTCCTGAAAAACCTCAACGTCGACTACCTCAAAAAAAACCACTGGATGCCCCTCAAGCGCGACCGAACCGCTATCGAAATTTTAACAGACGATCCGAGCGATCTCGACCGTGTGGCAGATATTAAACGGACGTTCCCCGGCCTCAACATTCGCTTTGCGATCAGCCTCCGTCGTGATATCGCGCAGTTCCTCGGCTCGGCAACAGGACAGGGGGAAAGCAGCAGCAGCAACAGAAAGTTAGATGAGAATGTTTCCGACATTCTCGGCGAACTCGTCAATGAAGCCCAAGAGGCGATGGCAGAGGATTCAGGAGGCGGGCTTGACGAAAACGACAATGCCATCGTGCGGCTAGCCAATCAGATCATCGCCGATGCCTATCGACAAGGCGCTTCCGATATTCACGTCGAACCCTATGGTGAAAAGCGTGAAACTCTTGTCCGCTTCCGAGTCGACGGCGACTGCTTCGAATACATGAAGATTCCGCAAAGCTATCGACGCGCCATCGTGTCGCGCCTGAAAATTATGGCTAGCCTCGACATTGCAGAACGGCGCAAGCCCCAGGACGGCAAGATCAAATTTAAACTGTCGGACAACAAGGAAATTGAGTTGCGCGTCGCGACGATTCCAACCTCAGGATATAACGAAGACGTGGTCATGCGTCTGCTCGCAGCCAGCGAGCCTTTGCCCCTCGATAAAATGGGGTTCTCGGACCGGAATCTTGCGGGAATCAAGGAGATCGCTGCCAAGCCCTACGGCATCATTCTCTGCGTTGGACCGACCGGATCTGGAAAAACCACAACCCTGCACTCCGTCCTCGGCTTCATCAACACGCCAGATATCAAAATCTGGACAGCAGAAGATCCCGTCGAAATCACACAGTATGGTCTTCGGCAGGTTCAAGTTCAGCCAAAGATCGACTTCACCTTTGCCGCTGCCATGCGCGCGTTTCTTCGGGCCGACCCGGACGTCATTATGGTCGGAGAAATGCGAGATAAAGAGACGGCAGAAATCGGCATTGAAGCCTCATTGACTGGGCACCTCGTCATGAGCACACTCCACACAAACAGCGCGGTGGAAACCATCACTCGACTTCTCGATATGGGCTGCGACTCATTTAGTTTTGCCGATGCGATGTTGGGAGTTCTTGCACAGAGACTCACTCGCCGGATTTGCAAGGACTGCAAGGAGCAGTACGTCGGAACAGCGATAGAATACGAAGAAATCCGCCAAGGCTATGGGCCTGAACATTGGGACAAGCTCAGTATCCCACAGGACAATACCTTCCGCCTGGCCCGCGGGAAGGGATGTGAAACCTGCAATCGCACTGGCTTTAAGGGACGCGTGGCCCTGCACGAGTTGCTGCTGGGATCGAACACGATCAAACACATGATTCAGACGAAGGCGAGGACTGAGGAGATGCTTCAAGCTGCTATCGCGGCCGGCATGACGACCCTCATGCAGGATGGAGTTCAGAAGACCCTCCTGGGCCATACCACGTTCAAGGAAGTCAAGGCAGTGGCCATCAAGTAATCTGACTCAACATCTGCCCCATACCCCTTCGCCTCGTCACAAAGACAACGTCGGACAGGCTTCTAGCGCTGGCTATAATAAAGCTTCCCGCAGCAAGCTGCGGGGTATCTTGCGAAATTCTACCAAGCCACCACCCTCCTTCGCCAAGGCTACGGAGGGTTCTCCTCGCCTTCATCCCCGTAGCAAACTACGGGGTATTCGGCGAAGGAGAATAAAACGCACAGAGCCGCACGACTCTATTCTCCCCAAATGCCACGAGCGTCCGCCAGAGGCAGCACCGTACGCCCTTACCAAAACCCACCTCGGTGAAAATGATAACGAATGAACGGGAGGCTACGTGGCAATCGTTGAAACGATAGCCACGTACTTTTTCAGACGATTCTGCGCAGCAGGGGACACTTCCGTGAAAGCCAAGCCGAAGAATTGATCCTTCGCCCACCGCACTTTAGCGACAGCAATATCGGCAGGCTTGATCTGCTTGGGAAGACGTAGGCACACCGTGACTTCATCACCTGGCCTGATCTCAGCCTCCGTGCTGACTCGGGCGCCGCGTATTGAAAGATCGTAGACCACACCCAAGTCGATACCGGGGCTCCTTAACCAACGACGAGACTGGCAATGAGACAGGGCGCAGACAAAGGGGGTGGAGATGCGAACTCGAGGGTGCTGACGAAACTTATTTAAGATAGAGGATCGATGTGAGGCTTGTACCATAAGAGCATCCCTACGATGTTTCTACCGTACATCAGGGCAGGCTATTTACAAACACAATTCCTCAATCATGCCAATTCAGTCGTA
>JANNIV010000315.1:0-2144 GCA_031405355.1 Nitrospira sp. | reverse complement strand
TTTGTGGTGCCGGTGCTGTTATTGCCTTTGGAGGAAGCCATGCTGGTGAGCGTGGTATGGGGCCTGACACTGCTCGCGGGGCTAAGCTATTTCTTGGCGCGAGCCCAGCAGATCCCGGCCTGGAAAGTCATCGCGGAGCATGTCGTCATCGGCGTCAGCGTCATTGCGATCACGCACTACGTGGGCGACTGGGTTCACTCGGCGTTGGGTTAGCAGGATGCTGATAAAGAGGGGATGGGGTAGCTGGGACGATCCCCTTGCTCGCGCAACGCGCGGCCTCCGAAGGGACGGAGGGGGAAGTGGCCAGGTGCCCTTCTTGCTCGCAGAACGCGCACGATCAGAATGTGCTCGTTCGATGCGCGCAGTAAAGGGCAGCCTTGGACACTCCCCCTAAATAGAAGATTGCCAAATTGGAAGGCCCTCGCCCGGGGAAATGGCACGTCTCGGCGTGCCAGTGGGTGGGCGGGTGAGAATGTTGCGCGCAGTTGGGATCATCCCACCCACCCCTTATAAAGTGATAGCTCACTGCGGCTGCGCTGAAGGCATTTTTGAGCATCCTGATCGAGAAGCGAGACTGTGAGCCAGTCTCAAGGCTGAAGTGTTCAGACCTCCGGACCGCGACCTTCAGCCTTCGGACTTCAGCATGCGATCTGGCGCGAAACTCCCCACAGAGATTCCCTGTTCTGTTGCACTAGGGGCCAGAACGAGCCTTTGGGCTTGTCTCATAGCAAGATTTGAAGAGGTCTGTGTCTTGCACAATCGAAGGATGCGACGCACGCGGGTTCGTGGTCGTCACGAGCGAGCGTTGCACCTAATTACACTATACAAGGAGGTCTGTATGAAGCAGCTAGTAGGAATGTTGGCCCTGGCGATCGGCGTGGTGTTGGTGTTGAACGGTCCTGCCTGGAGCGATCAGAAAGGGAAGGGGAAGAAAGATGAAGTGAAAGAGACGGTTGAAATGGCCGCTACGGCCAAGGTGACAATCGACCAGGCGATCAAGACGGCGTCGGAGAAAGTGCCAGGCAAGGTGGTCGAGGCTGAACTGGAGAAGAAACACGATAAGCTGGTGTGGGAAGTCGAAGTCGTCACGGCGGAGAATAAGGTGATGGAGGTTCACATCGATGCGGAGTCTGGAGCCGTGATCGAGGTGGAGGAAGAGAAGCCGGAGAAAGACATGAAGAGCGAGCAGAAACAGAAAGGCAAGCAACAGCAGCAGAAGCCCTAAGCGGCAGTAACCGCAATGCTCAATGGGTAATGTTGAATGTTCAATTGAACATCGAGAATTGCGCATTGAACATTCTTTGAAAACACCAGATGCGCTTCACGAGGAACGCGCTTGCCGGCGGTGCGTTGGCGTATACCAGTGGGGTGATGGTATCTATTGATCAACCCGACAGCTTTGGGATCATGGTCGGATACTGCCTCGGACTTTGGTTGATCTTTCAATGATGACTGCATCGCCCTTCGTTGAAACCTGGTATTCACGTCAGCCGGATGCGCTGGCGAAGGAGCTCCACACGAGCTTTGACGGAGGCCTGTCCGATCACGAAGCCCAGCAACGGCTTCAGCGGGAAGGTCCCAACGAACTGCCGGAAGCTCAGCCCCCTTCTCTGCTGAGACTCTTTTTCTCCCAGTTCACGAGTGTCATTGTCTGGGTGCTGATCGGAGCGGCCGTCATCTCCGGTCTCTTGGAAGACTGGCTCGATGCGGTTGCCATCCTGGCCATTGTGCTGCTCAACGGAGTCCTGGGATTTGTCCAGGAGTTTCGGGCGGAGCGGTCTTTAGCGGCGCTGCGGAAAATGTCGGTAGCTACAGCCCGAGTAATCCGTGACGGCGTCCTTCGGTCGATTCCGGCGCGGGAATTGGTGCCGGGCGATCTGATCCACCTTGAAGCCGGCGACCGTATCCCGGCGGATGCTCGGCTCATCTATGCCGCGAATTTTCAGGCGCAAGAGGCTTCGCTGACCGGCGAATCCACACCGGTTCAGAAAACGGCAACCGCTCTCGACAGGCCCGACGTGTCCTTGGCCGACCAGACCAACATGGCATTCATGGGCACCATTGCGGTCTCGGGCAAGGCCCGCGCGCTGGTCGTCGCGACGGCGCTCCGAACGGAGCTGGGCCGGATCGCCTCGATGATTCAG
>JANNIV010000314.1:0-2244 GCA_031405355.1 Nitrospira sp. | reverse complement strand
GGGATCGTGTCCCAGCCGGACTGGCAGGACTGCGAGGCCTGGCGTCGCTTCGGGAAGCCCCGGCTCTTCTTCGCCATCAGCGCCGGGAACATGGACTCGATGATCAACCACTACACGGCGAACAAGAAGCGGCGCAACGACGACGCCTACTCGCCGGGTGGTCGCATCGTGTGGGACCGTCCGATCAACAAGGCCTGCCCGACCTGCAGCGCCCCCTTTCTCATCGAGAAAGTCAGCAAGCAAGTTGGCCGTAGCGTCCAATGCCGTAGTGAGGAATGTGGTTACCGCGAAGCCGGCTGAATCCTGCTCCCATCCGCTCAGAACGTTCCACTCCTATCCCTGTAAGTGACTGGGGTCGAGGCAAGTCTCTGAAGCTGAGAACTGTTTTCATTATCTACGTAAAAACACCTTGACAGATCACCGGCAGGGAGCCGACAATATGTCTGCTTACTGACACGCTTTCGTTGTCAGTAAGCGCCAGTGAGCGCCCCGTCGCTCCCAACACTTTCTGATTGATAAGGAGGGACTTGCCATGAAAGCGAAAGAGGGCGTCATCAATACCTTGAATAAGATCCTGACAGCGGATCTCACTGCCATCAATCAATACTTCGTCCATGCCAAGATGTGCGAGAACTGGGGATATGAGCGGCTTCATCACAAAGTGAGAGAGCGGAGTATCGCTGAAATGAAAGATGCCGATGAGCTCATCGGCCATATTCTCTATCTTGAGGGTGTGCCGAACGTGCAACGCATGAATACCGTGCAGGTGGGAGAAACGGTTCCTGAACAGTTGAAACTGGATTTAAAAGCCGAACAAGAGATGCTTGCCTTGCTAAGCGATGGCGTGGTGCATTGTACGAAGATGACCGACTTCACCACGCGGCACATGTTTGAGGATATGGCCCAAGACGTGGACCAGCATATAGATTGGATCGAGACGCAGATGGAAACGATCAAGCAGGTAGGATTGGAGAACTACCTGGCTGAACAGATTAAGAAAGAGGGGTCGTAAACACCCGTCGACTCTGAGCCGCACGAGACAGGCTGAAGTCGAGGTTGAGTGAAGATCAGACTCTTTTCCCCTCAGCCTTGACCTAAGTCTTAACCTTCCGGAAAGCTGGCGGACCTTTTAGCATCCTGCCAGCTCATCCCGTTTCCCCGTGTTTTCCTGCCATCAATGGCTGGTTCAAGATCCACATCTCGTAGAGAGGGATGACCATCATGATGAGAAATCCCACCGTCATGAGGGTATCACCTGTCAGCATGGTCAGCACGAAAATGGGGGAGATGTAGCTGATGAGCCAGGGAGAGACCAGGTCCAGGATTACTCCACCGAACGAGACCCAGGTTGTGATGATTTTCAGCTTGTTACCGACGCTGGTGAGATAGAGCACATGCACCAGAATGATAAACACGACCGGCATCGTGAAGAGGTGAAAGTGGGTGATTTCTGCCAGCTCTCTGAACGACATCGGTTCGCCGAAGGTGGCATCCGAACCCCGGTAGTGACTGGCGATTCCTTGGGGCGACAGCCCTGTCATGCTGTGGGCCCAAAAGAAAGAAAAGGTAAAGCCTGCCAGCATCAAGAGGAGAAAGAAAGTATAGACCAGCCGGATGTGTCGGTCGGAGTCGCGGAGACGGAAGCGGGTGTTGAAGTTGCGCATGGGTGAGAATGTCAGTTGCCCCTGTTAGTTCCCGAAGATGGAGCCAAAGATCCCTTGCTCAGATTTCTTTACGGCCACAGTATCGCTGCCGAGCCCTGCCGGTTTCAAATAGAATTCATCGACGAGAACGAGCACGCGCTTGACGCCGGCGTTTATCGAACGAACCGACATGGTGGCGCCGCTGATGTTGATGATGTCTTTATTAATGCGGATAGGGTCGAACACCGTTTTGCCTTCATACTGCGCATTGAACCGTTTCCTTCCGACGTCGCTGCCCCTGGACTCTCGAAACACTAACAATTCTACATCCGTGCAGGCGCCTCTGCTATCGACCCCGACCATGTAGGTCATGTGTTTGTGTTTGCCGATCGTGTTGTGGACCATGGCGTAGCCGTCGATCTTGCCGCCGGTTTCACCGATATGCACGTCAAATGATTCTTCCGGGAATTTCCAGCCGATGCGCTGTTCGATCGCATCTTTCTTCTCCTGGCTCAGGCGAATAACGGTTTTGCGGATTCGTTCAGACTTGGGGAACATGATTTTGACCGCCTCGTCCTCGGTCATGAAGACTTCCGCGTGG
>JANNIV010000313.1:0-10370 GCA_031405355.1 Nitrospira sp. | reverse complement strand
CCCTGTTCCGCCTACCAGGACCAAAGCTGGTTCACTGGGAGCAGAACGGACAGTTGAACGAAAATGATGAAATTGTAGACGGGACCAACCGCTAGATATAGTCTTGTCACTCACATCTTCCGCTATAAATTGTGTTCGAGGGGCCGTCGTTCAGCTGGTTAGGACGCCAGATTGTCAATCTGGAGGTCGCGGGTTCAAATCCCGTCGGCCCCGCCAATTTCCTCTGAGTTTGCTAAACTCTGTAAGCAGAACTGTGATTGCTCCCTAGCAGGGTGCAGTAAATTATTGTGGTACAGTGGAAATTCAACAGTTTGCCTTCTGGGACAAGAGGAGAACCGCGCGCAGGTTGCTTCGTAAGGCTGCGCGAATGAGTGTGCAATCTCTGATGTAGGTTGAGGTCAAGGCTGAGAAGAGGATCAGACTCTTTTTTTCTCAGCCTTGACCTCAGCCTTAATCCTCGGAAAGCCCCGGGGACTTTTTCAGCATTCTTCTAGAACCGGGAAAGGTCATCGCCGTATGTTTCAAACAGGTCTAACTGGAGTGCTGGGCTCACTCGGCTCAGTTTCCAAGATCGTGCTCTTGCTCCTGTTGATATTCTCAGTCATCTCGTGGGCCATTATTTTCTCCAAATGGCGAGTATTTCGGGTGGCAGATCAGGAGGACAAGCGGTTTCTGGCTATCCTCGTGAAAGCACGGGATCTCGGTGAGCTGTATCGGCAAGCTGGACGAATTGAAGGAAGTCCCAGCGCATGTGTATTCGAAGGGGTCATGGAACGTGTGGGGGCTGGGTCAGTCGAGGGGAGAGGTAGTAACGGATCGGGACCAGTTGATCGACATGTGGTGGAGCGGACGGCCTCCCATCTTGCGCAAAGCCAACTCTCACGCCTTGAGAGCTATCTTCCGTTCCTTGCCACAACGGGGAATATTACTCCGTTTATCGGACTGCTTGGGACCGTGATGGGAATCATCGATGCATTTCGTGAGATCGGCACCCAGGGGACTGCCAGTATTTCTGCTGTCGCTCCCGGCGTTGCGGAGGCCCTCATCGCGACGGCAGCAGGTCTGTTCACCGCTATCCCTGCAGTCATTGCCTATAATTACTTCCTAACTCGGATTCGAAACACTGCATTTCGATTGGATTCAGTCACTATTGAAATCTTGGCCTCCCTCTCGACCGCCACCGTATCGAAGACGAAACCAGTTCCGGTCGGAGTTCAAGGATGAGCCTTGAACTCCGTCATCGCCGGTTTTTAGCGGAAATCAACGTCATCCCTCTCGTCGATGTGGTCCTCGTCCTCTTGATAATTTTCATGGTTACCGCCCCGATGCTCTATCGAGGGATGGACATTAAGTTACCGACTTCAGCCACGAATTCGATTAAGCCGGAAATGCGCACGGTACTCACAATCGAAAAGGATCAGCGCCTATACCTCGACAAGGATCCGATCGGGGTGGCTCAGCTGGAACAGAAGTTGAAGTTCTTGAAACGAGATAATCCCGATGTGTCGCTGTATCTCAGGGCCGATCGCGACGTGCCTTACGGGGTTGTGGTGCAAGTCATGGACGGCGTCAAAAAGGCCGGGATTGAGAAGATCGGGATGGTCACGGAACCGGTCGGTCCAGAACGCGTGGGGGAGTTAGATCCTCCTCGTCTCCCACCGCGGAAAAGTTGATGCAACGTGCGTGAGGGGGCGGGATTGTTATGGTATCCCAGGCGTCGGTCCTATCAGATGCGTGGTTCAATCGGGACGATCGATCCAGGCTGTCTGCTCGGCTCAAACGTACGGTGGTGCTGTCTCTCGTCCTTCATATAGTCGTCTTGCTCGTGGCGGTCGGGCTTCGGCTTCCGCAAAAGGGTGAACGGCCTTTGACGTCTGTGGAAGTGTCGCTGGTCAGTCTCTCGACGCCCTCGAGACAGCCTGAGGCTGCGAAACCGGCGCCGGCGCCGTTAGTCAAGGCCGTGGTCCCCAGCACGGCCCCTTCTGCCGCGCCTCCAATAGGCGAGAAGAGAAGGGATATATTGCAGGATCTTCATCTTCCACCGGATGCGCCGAAGTTTGGAGAACTGAGCCCTGCAAAAAAAATGGCAGCTCAGCCCCAACAGGCGGCGAAGATGCTCAATATCCCATCTGTCCCGGATGTGGGGCAAGACCCGGTTGCAAAGATTTCGCAGCGGTCGACGGTAAGTGAGGATCTGAATCGTGAGCTAGAAGAAGAGCTGAAAAAGGTCAAACAGATTCGGCCTGCGGCCAAACTGGATATCCCGCAAGAGGTGAAGCCGGGCGAGATGTCGGTTAAGCCGGTGCCTCAGCAAGAGGCGAAAATTCCGGTGGTCAAGACCCCTGAAATGACCTTAAGAATTTCCGGTACGGCTGGGTCGAATCTTTACTGGGCTCGCGTGCAGTCCATTATCAGCAGCCAGTGGGAGCCGCCTCCGGTCGATATGACGGGGCAAAGCTATACGATGATCGTCAAGTTTCGGCTTCAACGGGATGGAATCATCAAAGACGTGGTCGTGCAACAGTCGTCCGGGAATGCTTATTTTGATATGGCGGGTCAGCGCGCTGTGCTGCGGCCGCGAGTGCTGCCCGTGTTTCCTGCAGATATGGCAGACAGCTATAAAGATATAGAAATGGTATTTCGAGTTGGAGAATCGGCCGGATGACACGGGTGAAACTGATCAGCGCCTGGTTCGGGGGATTGTTGCTCATCGCCGCAGCCGTCGGCATTCTTGAATCCGGGGCGGCGGATGTATTCCTCGAAGCCACCCGCCCCGACTTCCAAAAGATTTCCCTGGGTGTTGCGGAGATAGCAAACACGGGAGGCTCCGATTGGTTGGCGGGGAGGATCGAAGAAGTCCTCAAACATGATGTGAGACGGTCCCTGGTCTTTGATTTGGTGGATTTGCCCGGTCTCGGTATTCAAATGGCAGATGTTCGCAATGGGAAGGGGGCAGGCTCTAAGGCTGTATTTAAACAGGCGGCTGAGAAGGGTGTCTCAGTCTTGGTCTGGGGAACCGCAACCTGGAAAGCGGTGGGTGATCAATCCGACGTAAATATGGAAGGCTTCGTCTATGACAGCGGAAGCGATGAAGTCGTAGGGGGGAAGCGCTATGCGGGATCGCCCTCGGTTGTGCGGCAGATGGCGCACCGCTTTGCCGACGAACTGGTGTTTCGTTACACGGGCGAGCCAGGCATTGCGCGAACGAAGATCGCCTATGTGGCTCAGCAGGGAACTGCCCGCGAGTTGTTCGTGATGGATTATGATGGCTACGATACGCGCCAACTCACTGCCGATGGGTTTCTGAACCTCATGCCGCAATGGTCTCCGGATCGACGATTCCTGATCTTCACCGCCTATCGCAATCGCAATTCACAGGATATCGACATGATTGAGTTGGCGACGGGCAAGCGATGGACGGTGATTTCTTTTGGAGGGCTGAATATCACTCCGGCACTGTCTCCTGATGGAAACTTCCTGGCGTTTGCCTCCAGTTACGAAGGCAATTCTGAACTCTATCGGTTGGATACGAGGACGAAAGCCATCCAACGCTTGACGGTGAATCCGTCCGGTGACTTGTCTCCTTCCTGGTCTCCGAACGGGAGAGAGCTGGTATTTGTGTCGGATCGGGGTGGTGGTCCGCAACTGTTCTTGATGAGTTCAGACGGATCGAACGTGCGCCGTCTGACATTTGAAGGAGATTACAACGCGGCGCCAGTGTGGTCGCCGCGCGGGAACTGGATCGCCTATGTATGCCGGACGCATAGAGAGTACAAGCTCTGTATCGTCTCGCCGGACGGACAGAAGCGAATGCAGTTGACAACAGGCCCAGGTGTCGACGATTCGCCCTCCTGGTCGCCGGATGGCCGACATCTGGCGTTCAGTTCGACAGCCGATGGGAAGAGCCACATTTATATGATCGATGCCGATGGGAAGGGCAGAGAAAGGCTTACCTTCCAGGGGACGCACAACAGTGCGCCTTCCTGGTCTCCAGCATCGTAACAATGACATGTTGACCGTACCGGATTATGAAGGTAAGTAAATGATCAAGATGGCTAACCTAGGGAAAGGAGAAAGATGTATGAATAGGACGCTCTGGACATGTGGCTCGGTGCTGGTGATGGGTATAGCATTGATTAGTATGCCTGGCTGCTCAAAAAAATCCGTACAATCCGGCGGAGACTCCCAGTCTACTCAAGGGATGGCGAAGGGAGGAGCAGATGGTTCCAAGTCCGGTGTCGGCAGCTTCCCGGACACCGGCGTCCAGTCGGGTGGTGGCGGGCTTCGGGGCCTCGACAAGAACCCTTCGGAAGAGCGTTTGGGCAGTGGTACGATGCTGGCCAAGGAGGACTCCTCTGGCAGTGCCGGGCGACAACTGGACGAGATCAGTAGGGCCGAGCAGGCCGCTTCAGCTGCAGCAGGTCTGCGAGATGTGTTTTTTGGTTACGATAGCTGGGTGATTTCCGAGGAAGGGCGTCAATCGTTAAGTCACGATGCGGAGTGGATGAAGTCCAATCCGAATGCGCTGGTCAAGGTCGAAGGGCATTGTGATGAGCGCGGAACAGTCGCTTACAACTTTGTACTCGGGGAAAAACGGGCGAAAGCCGCCCGGAACTATCTGGTCGAACTCGGTGTTGCTGCCAATCGCCTGTCCGTGGTGTCGTATGGGAAAGAGCGACCGTCCTGCAATGAGCATGCGGAGTCGTGCTATCAGCAGAATAGGCGAGGCCGCATTTTGATAAAGTCCGGAAAGTAGGCGGCGTATTTTCATCACGCCGGTTGCGATTTTGTAGTCCGTAAAGAGAGAGCCGGGGATTCCTTTGTTGCCCTTCACCGAAGACCATGTAGCTTGCGGTGGGGAGCTGGATCATTCGTAGGTGCAATAATGTGGAACGATTCAAATACAAACGGAACGTGGGCGACGATCTGTGTGGTCTATGCTCTGTTGTCGATAGGCTGCGTTGCCCAACAGTCTGATCTCAAACAGACAGAAAAGAATCTTCAGCAGCGCATAAAGCAGTCGAGCGACGAGTCGGCACAGACTCGCGCGCGCCAGAGTCAGGAGATTTCAGTGCTTCGGGAGCAGGAGTTGCCCCAGCTGCGCGGCGAGTTGGAGCGGGCGTTGCATCAAGCTCAGGAGCTTCAGGCCAAGCAGGAAGATTTCAAGCAGCGCTCTCTGCAGCTTGAGCAACAAACCAAACGGCTCGAACAGTTGGCCGGCAAGCTGGAGACGGATGGCACAACTCGTTACAATCAGGTACGCGAAAGCCTCAATGCGCAAGATGTCAAAAATAAGCAAGATCGCGATCAGCTCCGTATTGATGTGAACGCTCGTCTTGACGACGTGAGCCGGCAGATGGAAACGATCCGAAAGGAGATCATCGATGTCGTGCATAAAACGAACAGCGGCCTTGCTAAAAGCCTCGATACACGTCTGGATGAGCAGCATAAGGCGCTGGCGGATAACCAGGCGCGGGCCGAACAGTTGTCGGCAAAATTCGCACAATTCAGTCAGTCCCTCACGGCATTCAGAGAGTCACTAACCGGATTGAGCGAAAAGGTGAGTCATGGGGAGCAGGAGAGCAAAGCAGTGACAAGTCACTTGGGCGAAGTCAGTACGAGTGTCACCTCTATTGCGCAGAAGCTCGCTGCCCGCCTCAATGAGCAGGACCATCGTCTGGATGCTCTCTCCAAAGCCGTTGATCGAGTCGCGCAGGATGCTCATCTACGAGGGGGAAACAAGGGAGCGACACGTCAGTCAACCACGAAGCCGGCCCAGCGATCGACAGTGGCGCCTGTGTCTGAGACCGAAAGGGCTGAGAGGTGAAGGCCTTAACTGTGATGCACAAGAACATCGCCTCAAGGGGGTTGGCCATTCTCATGGCTGGGGCGATGGTGTGGCTCGCCGGATGTGCCAACCACGCGGATTTTGTGGAAGTGCGTGATCACTTGGCGACGGTCGCGAAGTCTCAGGATCAAGATCAAAAGCGGCTGGATGCGTTGCAACGGCGCTTGGAGTCGCTGGAGCGGATGAAGGATACTGAATCTGCCAGACAGAGAATCGATCCAAAGCTTGATCCAAAGCTCGATGAACTATCTGCGCGGATCCAAAAGTTAGAGAGCCGGTTAGCTAAATCCGACGAAATAATGGGTGTTTCGGTTGTGCCCAAGGTAGAGCCATCTCAGATCGATCCCACTCGTTCCTCTAAACCACAGAAGCCCGGTTCCTCCGCAGATGCGCCGCCGGCAATGCCAGGTGTTCCCATGATTACCCCGACGTCGGCGTTCAATCTGGCGTATAATGACTACCTCAATGGAAAATACGATCTTGCCGTGGCGGGTTTTCAGCGATTTGTGAAGGACTTCCCCGGTACGTCACTGACGCCGAATGCCTATTACTGGTTAGGCGAGTCTTCTTACCAGCAGAAAGATTATGTGCGCGCGATACAATCATTCGAGTATCTTTCGACGGAGTATCCGGGAAACGAGAAGGTGCCGGCGGCGCTTTTTAAATCGGGGCTCGCGGCGGGAGAAACCGGAGATCTCGCCAAATCGAAGAAGAACCTCAAACGGGTCATCGAAGAATTCCCGACGTCGGACGAAGCGAAGTTGGCTAAGAATAAGCTGGCTGAAATTCGATGATCGCACGGCCATCGAGACGGCTCGTGGTGGCTCCCTTGTTGTTGACATTCCCTGGAGTCTAGTTTCATGCCCGCCGCCAGTTGCTCCGCCAAGATCCATGTCCTTCCGGATGACGTAGTCAGCCGCATCGCAGCCGGCGAGGTCATTGAGCGCCCTGCCGCCGTTGTCAAAGAGTTGCTGGAAAACAGTCTCGATGCGGGGGGCTTGCATATCACGGTCGATGTGAAGGACGGCGGGCTGGCCCTTATTCGAGTCACGGACGATGGCGAGGGAATCAGCCGAGCCGACCTTCCTCGTGCTTTTGAGCGGCATGCAACCAGTAAGCTTAGGTCCGACCGGGATCTGGCCTCGGTGACGACGATGGGTTTTCGCGGCGAGGCGTTACCGAGCATCGCGTCTGTCTCCCATGTGCTGGTGGCGACTGCGGCCAGGCAGGATGCGGTGGGATCACAGCTCACCTTAGTCGCAGGAGCGGGCGGCCCTATCATGGATGCGCCACCCGTGCCTGGCACCAGGATCGAAGTCTCCAACCTCTTTTTCAATCAACCGGCCAGAAAGAAATTTCTCAAGTCGACCACGACCGAATTTTCCCATATCAGCCATGTCGTGCAACTCGCAGGTCTCGCATGGCCATCAGTGCACTTTCGCCTGACCCATAACGGACAGGAGATTCTCAACTATCCCGCCGTGACGGCGGATCGCGATCGTATCCTCCAAGTATTTCGCCAGACGTTTCTCGATCGGACCATTGAGATTCGAGGCAGGACGGGGGGCTTGTCGATCCGTGGCGTGATGGTCGATCCTATCCATGCGCGATCCTCGAAAATGCCGCAGGAATTGTTTGTGAACCGGCGCCCTGTCCGCAATGCGACCGTGTTTCATGCGGTCATGGAAGGGTATGGATCGTTTCTTCCAAAAGGGTCTCACCCGACGTTCGTGCTCTTTCTTGACATTGAACCGGACCGGCTCGATGTCAATGTGCATCCCACGAAAAAGGAAGTGCGGTTCGCGGAAACGGAATCACTTCATCAGTTGGTGCGCCAGTCGGTCCGTCATGCACTCGGCGGTTCCGAGCGGAAGGTCGTGCTGGGTCTCTCGCAGGCGGCGCCGGAGTTCGTTCCTGCGGGCGAGCGGCAGACTGCATCTTTTCAGGATTCTCACTCGGCAGCTTCGATCTCAGCTCGCGGGCAGGACTCTCTCGCCAATGGCAGCGATAGGGTGTCACTGTCCGGCAACGTTGAGGGAGCTCAGTTGGCCTTTGCCCACGAGGCAGCTTCGGTATATCAACGGGTAGAGAAACCCGAGATCGTGCCGCTCGGCCAAATCCTCCGGACCTATCTTGTGGCGCAGGTGGGTGAAGAGCTGCAAGTGGTCGATCAACATACGGCGCACGAACGCGTTCTCTTCCAACGGCTTTGGCGAGGGTGGCAGGGCCGGGAGATCCCCTCGCAGCCGCTGTTGATTCCTGAGCCGATCGAGCTGTCCGCGGCGCAGTGCATGCTATTGCTCAAACGCTGTGATGATTTGGAGAAACTCGGCCTCCTGATTGAACCATTTGGCGCCACTGCCATCGCGATTCGTGGGGTGCCGGTCGGCCTCGGCAAGGTGGATGCGGCTGGCTTGGTCCAGGATCTACTCGAGGATTTAACCGAATGGGACAACGCATCGTCTTTGGACCTGCGGATTCAACCTGTATTAGCCTCGCTCGCCTGCCATGGAGCGGTGCGGGCCGGACGTGCCTTGGCCCTTCCTGAAATTCAACAGCTGATTCACGACTGGGTTCAGGAAGGGTTGATTATGACCTGCCCGCATGGGCGCCGCACGGCGTTTCGTCTCTCAACAGATGAGCTTGCCAAGCTGTTCGGTCGGGTTGGATGGACGTGATGACCATTCCAGTGAGTGCGACGCGGCGTCTCTCCGCGGCGCAGGTCTTGGCCAAGCCTGTGGTGGTGATAGTGGGACCGACCGCGGTAGGGAAAAGCCGCATCGCTGTCGAGGTAGCCAAGGCTTTCGAGACCGAAGTGCTCACGGCGGATTCACGGCAAGTCTATCGTGGTATGGATGTTGGAACGGATAAGCCGGCCTCAGAGGAGCGCCAGGCGGTTCCCCATCGGCTGATCGATCTTGTCGATCCGGACGAATCATTTAATGCAGGATTGTATCGCCGCCAGGCGATCGATGAGATCGAGCGTCTCTATCGGGACTGCCGCCTTCCCCTGGTCGTGGGTGGTACAGGGCTTTACGTGCGGACCCTCCTTAAGGGCTTGTGCGATGCGCCACAGGCCGATCCGATTATGCGGGCGGCATTGCGGCAGGAGGCGGAGGACCAAGGGTATGATCGTCTCTACGCGAGGCTTGTGGATGTCGACCCTGTGATTGCGGCGCGGTTGCACCCACGCGACGAATCGAAAGTGATCCGCGCGCTGGAGGTGTACCAGTTATCCGGTCGTCGGATGTCGGAGTTTCAACAGGCGCATGGGTTTGCCGAACGGCCCTTTGCAGCCTTGATGATCGGATTGAACCGAGATCGCGATGTGCTGTACCGGCGTATCGAAGGGCGGATTGATTGGCAGCTGGCTCATGGGTTGATTGAAGAGACAAAGCAACTCCTGGCTCAGGGATATCGGCGCGACAGCGCGGCGATGAAAGGGTTGGGTTATCGGCAGGTGGCTGAGCACTTGGCCGGCGAGTATGACGCCGCTGAAATGGTTCGGCGATTTAAACGGGACACGAGACATTTTTCCAAACGGCAAATGACCTGGTTTCGTAAGGAGCCGGGGATTCAGTGGCTGATGATCGAGGAGTCGGAACCTGTCCAGCATACGACTACACGGGTGATTGAACAGATAGATCGATTTCTCAACACACTTACTTGAGGCTGAGGGATGACACGACAGGGGAAGGCAGTGCGCGCAGACATCGGGATTATCGGCGGCAGCGGCTTATACGACATCGAGGGCCTTCGGAAGGTCAAGGAACTTTCGGTCAAGACCCCCTTTGGATCTCCCTCCGACACAGTGGTACTCGGTGAGTTGGAAGGAGTTCGTGTCGCTTTTCTCTCGCGACATGGACGTGGACATCGGATCAATCCTTCCGAAATCAACTATCGCGCGAATATATACGCCCTCAAGTCGATCGGGGTTAGCCGGGTGATTTCTGTGAGTGCAGTTGGCAGTATGAAGGAGTCGATCAAGCCCGGTGACGTCGTGTTGCCGAATCAGTTTATCGATCTCACCAAACGGCGGGTGTCAACCTTCTTTGAGGGAGGGATTGTCGCCCATGTGGCGTTCGGCGATCCGGTCTGCCCCTCGCTCGGTGCGGTATTGTCGGGTGCGGCTCGCAGGGTCGGCGCCACTGTCCATCAGGGCGGCGTCTATCTCTGTATCGAAGGCCCGCAGTTTTCGACCAAAGGAGAGTCTCGGTTATATCGCCAGTGGGGTGTGAGTGTGATCGGGATGACGAATCTTCCCGAGGCCAAGCTCGCACGTGAGGCCGAACTTTGTTATGCCACGGTGGCCTTAGCAACCGACTACGACTGTTGGCATGAGACAGAACAGGCCGTCACCGTCGAGTCGATCTTGACCACTCTCCGCCAGAATGTCACGCTTGCCAAACAGCTATTGCGGACGGCGATGGGTGCGGTGGCCGACGCCAAGGCCTGCTCCTGTCAGCGTGCGTTGCAGGATGCCATTATTACGGCGCCGGATCGAATGCCTGCCTTGACCCGA
>JANNIV010000312.1:0-7071 GCA_031405355.1 Nitrospira sp. | reverse complement strand
CCTCGACGATCCGAACGCGATTTTCAGAGAGGTACTGATTGCCGATGTGAAAGGCATTGCGATCAACCACCGCCTGGATCATTGGAGGATCCAGGAGGCTTAACCGCTCAGCGGAACAGGGGATCTTGTTTCGCATGCGCTGCGTTCCCAATCGCTAACAGCTCCAAATGATGTTGCGGCGTAGTCTGAAACAGACCGGGAAGACTGTCAAGGGTTCGCACTATTCTCAACATCGGCGAGGCGGCCCCTGCGCGCTGACCGGTGTCAGCCACAGATAGTCTGCAACCTTCTCGCGGATCATGTCTTGTAATTCCTCGATGCGTCCCACCTCGAAAGACGTCATATAGACGCTGACCTGGCGGACCTGATCGGCGAGACGGCGGATCACTCGTTTCGGAACCGGAAGGTTGTACTGAATGTGCCCGGCTCCTGTATAGCTCACCAGCGGGCCAGCCGTGGGATCGGCCCCCAAGCGAATCCGGTTGAGGCGTCGGACCAGCGTCTTGGCCATCCCTTCGTCGCGAACCATGGAGGCTTCGAGCATCGTACGATAGAGGCTGTCGTCTCCTTTACCATGACAAGCCTGGAGTTGTTGAAGGATACGCATTCGATAGATCGGATCATCGACAATGGCTTCACCCTTCATGTCCCATTGCGCCATCATGGGATCAGATTCCGCTTGGGCCAGACCGTTCTTGGCGACGATCCGTACCAACGGCTTCGGAGGATTCATGGCATCCACAGTCCAATGGTGTTCTTTTGCCAGCTGGACCAGCGGCTCATAATCCTCGAATGCGCCACCCCAGTTCTGTCGCCACCTGACGGCCTCCAGAAATTCCTGGCGGTTCATTTCCAGCCCTGAAACATACTGATCCAATGCCGTTTGGCCGTCCCAGCCGAACATTTCCATGGCTAAGGCCGGCGTACGTCCCTCTGCTTTCAGCCCCCGTAGCACTGTCATTGCCGCATCAATATGAAACCGATTGTGATGCTCTTCGCCAAGATAAATGATGTCTTGCTTGAGCAACAACGCAGCCCATTGTTCGAGAGAAACCGGCTGCCCCGTCGCCGTATCAATAATCTGCCATTCCTTGAACGGCGCATGTTGCCCGTCCTGTATGACAGCAGAGGATCCGGTGCCGCCTCCGCTCGCGCAGGCCGTGGTAAACCACAGCACCCCGACGGCCAACAGTGCCTTGAATGTCACAAAGATCGCTCGCATTGCGAGCGGCGCCGGTGTCTTGTTCATAGCCTCTACCTAACACAGGTCTCTCGGGATGGGCAAGACGGAAACCTTGACGCCCGTGGACTAGGTCGCTATGCTGCCACACAGTCACAATTGATTGATGTCATCGCGACTCTACGATCTGCGCGCCCTACACCAACCGACTCATGAATTCTACCGCACAGGTTCTTGCAGACTTTCGCTCACAGGTCACCCAACTCTTGCAGGAACGCGAGAAGGAGTGGGAGGCCTCACGCAAACTCGTTGAGGCCAAGCAGCTCACGGCAACATTGAAACGGTTGATCGAAGAAGCCCATCGCGTCGATCTTCCCGACATCATCCGTGATGCGATTACTGTGGCCTTGGGAAACTCAGAAGCCGCCAGTATTCAAAATCTACCAGGCCCCAGGCTCAAAGAACTGACAGGGCTTCCCCCGACAAAAGCCGTGCGGGCCCTCTGTGTATGGTTTGGTGTCATTGATGGCCCGGTGCTGCAGTGGCCAGTGGCCTCTCTTCAGAGCGAAGGGGTTGAGACATTCGCCCGTTCCTTCTCCAATCCCTTTGACCTGCTACTCGAAGCGGACGTGGCTTCCTTGCTCGACCTGGGAGCCGGCGACCTATCGTTTGCCACGGAACTGGTCGAGCAATATGTGGTTCCCCTTCATCAGCGGCAGCGCGAGTTAATTCTTCATGCGCTTGATCGGCTTCAGCCAGGCTCAAAGCTGGGCGGCCCGCTCCATCCGGAACGGGAACGACTCAACGGTTTACGGTCTCGGACCGGGCTCTCGTTTCAATTCTACGGGAATCAGGACATGTACGACCTGGGCAGCCTCGATCAGACCGGGAAGCTTGCACCCCGTTACACGATCGCGACATGCTGGGCTCCTGCGACACCCACGTTTGCCTATGAACCGACCAGATTGTCCGATCAGATCATCACTCAAGAGCTCCATCGAACTAAAGGCACGTTTCGACATACCCACTTTTCCGGGGAACCGGCCTTAGAAGTCCAGCATGGAGACCGCGCGCTCCTCTTTCCGCCATGGAAGTTCGAAATTCGAGGCCCCCTTGTTCTGCTTGATCTCCTGGCGCGCCGAGGTCTTCTCTGTGTTCTCGGAGCCGTCGACACCCAGGTTTTCTGGGAAACGCTAGCGCAACTTCTCGATGACGTCCGCTATCGACCGAATAATCAGCCATTTACACCGGACAATCTTCCGGTGGTATTCGGCGAGATTTTCGAGCGGCTCTCGCGCCTTGAGATCGGCGAGACCCTTCATTTGTCGGACTGCGGCCCGTTACGGAGAGAAATCCCGCGAGTCCTCCCCTTGCTCCCGACGCAGGCCCCCTCCTATCGTTTCCGTTCCATTCAGATTCGCCGAGGAGCCGTCTTTCCGGGAATCCCTGCCAGTAGTACCGCTAGACGGTTTTCTGACATGGTCGAAGAAAGCCCTCCTTGGATGCTGATCCTCGTGCCGGAATAGCAGGATGCTGAAAAAGCCCGCCAGCTATTTGAAGGTTAAGGCTTAGGTTGAGGCTGAGAACAAAAAGTCGGGACCTTACTCAACCTTAACCTTGACCTCAGCCTATCTCATCTCGCTGCGGCCTTGCTGGACGAACTTTTTGAGCATCCTG
The DNA here is from genome assembly GCA_031405355.1 of Nitrospira sp. Lineage (GTDB taxonomy): Bacteria > Nitrospirota > Nitrospiria > Nitrospirales > Nitrospiraceae > Palsa-1315. The sequence continues at coordinate 4,214 of JANNIV010000312.1, read as the reverse complement.
CGGGGGTATTCTCTTCTTGCCCAAGACATGCAGGTCTTCAAGTTCTTCTGTACCGAAATAGTTTTCCCGCAGCCTGTGAATAGAGCGGAATGGAGCAGCCCACCGGCGCAAAGCCCTGCGAATCGCCATCTCTAGACTGGTCGATGCAAGAACTCGTGTGAAAATTGACCATCGAGTGCCCCTTTGTTAGACTTCGAACGTGTTAGATCACCATCCATGCCTGAACCACCAGGTCCACTAATCCCAACATGAATTCATCTCACACCATCCGGTCGATCCAGGATAATATTGCGCTGGTCATCAAGGGAAAAACTCACGTGATCGAAATGGCGGTGGTCTGCCTTCTGGCCCGCGGTCATCTTCTGCTTGAAGATGTGCCCGGTGTCGGCAAAACCACACTGGCACACAGCTTGGCCCGATCACTGGATTGCTCGTTCAAGCGTATTCAATTCACCAGCGACCTGTTGCCTTCCGACATCGTCGGCGTCTCCATGTTTAACCGGCAAAAACAAGGATTTGAGTTCATACCTGGTCCGATTTTCGCCAACGTCGTGTTAGCGGACGAGATCAATCGCACCACACCGAAGACTCAGAGCAGTCTCCTGGAGGCAATGAGCGAGGCGCAGATTTCCGTCGACAATCAGACGCATCCGCTTGAGCAGCCCTTTATGGTTATTGCCACGCAGAATCCTGCTGAATATCATGGGACGTTTCCCCTTCCGGAATCCCAACTCGACCGGTTTCTGATGCGCCTCTGTATTGGATATCCTACGCCAGAGGAAGAGAGAAAGGTGCTCGACCGTCCCTATTCATTGCATCCTGCTGAAACGTTGGAAGCGGTGCTGTCGGCACAGGAAGTATTGGTCCTGCAGACCCAAGTGGATCAGGTCCATATGGAGGAGAGTCTGACGGACTATCTGCTCGCGATCGTCCAAGCCACTCGTCAGAGCGAGCTCTTGTCCCTGGGGGTCAGCACGCGTGGAGCGCTAGGGCTGAGCAAGGCGGCCAAAGCGTTGGCGGTCGTCCGCGGACGCGACTATTGCCTTCCCGACGACATCAAGGAACTGGCGCCGATCGTGCTGTCCCACCGCGTCATGTTGAACCGGACCCATGGCATGCGGACACAGAGCTTTGAACAGGCAGAGCGTATGGTGCTCGATATAGTCGAAACCGTTCCCGTCCCTGTCTAAATAGCCGCACGCGACACGCGAGACTGGCGGGAAAGGCGAGACGGACGACGGTTCGAAGTCCGAAGTTCGAGGTTTTCTGAACGTCGAACCCAGAACTTCGAATCGCGCCTTTCTCGCATGTCGCGCGCTTCTTGCGCCACGGTGCGTGGCGCTGGCGGACTTTTTCAGCTTCCTGCTAGCTAATCAACTGGATGAACTACGCGCGTGAAGCACCTACCTCTCAACCTCCGTGCCGCACCAGCCGTTTCCTTCATCCGTGGCATGTTCCGGCGGCGGTCGATTCATTTCACGCCTGAAGGAACCAGGTTTCTGCTCTTCACATTGGGGATCGGGCTTGCCGCCATCAACACCGGCAACAACCTGTTCTACTTACTCCTCGCAATGATGCTCAGCTTCATCGTGATTTCCGGATTGCTTTCGGAGCACTGTCTTCGGCGATTAGAGTTTCGCCGTCATGTGCCCGATCTCATTATGGCAAACGAACCGACCCTCCTCACACTTTCAGTTACCAACCGGAACAGGCATCTGCCCAGCTTTTCACTGCGGTTACTGGATGTCGTCGAAGGCAAAGATGTCGACCGGGGTCTCGCTATTCACCTCCTGCCGCCGCAGAGTTCGGTGCTTCTGTCCTATCCATTGCTTGCGACAAAACGGGGGTGGATCCGGCTTGAAGGCATCGGAGCGCAGACGCTATTTCCCTTTGGACTGTTCCGCAAAATAGGGCGTTATTCTACAGAGGCACACCTACTCGTCAGTCCTCCCATCAAGCCACTTACACTGCGATTTGTAGATGAACTGTTCAGCGAGGGGCAGGGAGAGTTTCTCTCTCGACGAGGAGATGGAACCCAACTGTACAACCTCCGCTTGTATCACCCTGGCGACGACTCGCGAGCTATCCATTGGATGACCACTGCCCGTACTTCTCAGCTGATCGTGCGGGAGACCGAAGCGGAGGATCAGCGACGCATTACAGTCATCCTCTCAGTTGTGGCCCCAGAAGAAGGCGGCCCTCTTTTCGAACGAAGCGTGACATTCGTGGCGTCACTGCTCTGGCAATTGACGGAGCGTGCCTACCCTGTGCAACTCATCGTAGGGACGGAAGATTCCGGATTCGGGTCGGGACCCGCTCATCTCTTGGCGATGCTGCGCCTGTTGGCGCTGTGCGAAAGGCAGTGGCCTGAAGCCGATGGAGTCGGCAATGACAGAGAACAGTCCTCGTTCAACAACGAAGGTGAGCGAGGGTACACGGTGGCGGTTCTTCCCTGGTCGAACCAGGCTGCAGCCACAAATGCGGTGCGAGCCGATCGGGTGCTCCACGCCGCGCAACTCGAAGAGTTGACCCATGCCTTTTGATCAGGCCTTTGCCCTCAGTTCCGTTCTCCTTGCCACCATGGCGTTTAGCGGGCTTGTGCTTGCGCAGAGTGTCCCGTTCTGGCTTGCCCTCCCCATGGTGATCATTCTCATGTTCTCGGCGCTCCACGCAGGAGGCGTCTCTATCATTCGACGGGCAATCGCGCGGGTCACCGTCTCGCCGGCCATGTGGAATGTCCTGCTGATCGGCGCCTTCGTCATCGTGCTGATCGATCTCACAGTGGTATCGCGAGACCTTCTCCCGGCGGGCATCCACTTTTTGGTTGTACTGCTTGCGATCAAGTTACTCACCCTCCAACAGCGGCGTGATTATCGGCATCTCTATGCAATTAGTCTCATGGCAATCCTGGCATCCGCAGCACTGACGAGCGATGCCTGGTATGTCCCGATTTTTCTACTGTATCTGATCACGGCGGTCTGGACACTCTTGCTGTATCACATGACCCAAGAAACGGGGGAAACCGCCGCCGCTGTCCCACCTATAAACACAGCAGTCTGTCACCAGACAATCCCGATCCGCATCACGCGCCACTTCTTTTGGCTGACGAACGGAACCGCCGTTCTGGCAGTCGCTCTGACGCTCGCCATTTTTTTCCTCATCCCTCGTATGGGTGCGGGCGTGCTGCAAAAAACGAGTGGCGAGGCATTGCGGGCAACGGGGTTTTCCGATCGGGTTGACCTTGGGACGATTGGGTCTGTTAAACAAGATCCTCAGATTGTCATGCGGGTTGAATTGCCGGACCAACCAGCCGTTGATAAAGACCGACTGTATCTGAGAGGCCTCGCCTACGACCAGTACAATGGACAATCATGGACCCACAGCGGAACTCGCCGGCGTTCGTTGAGTCTCGTGGCTGAGGGAACATTCCTCGTTCGCCCGCCCGGCAGTCGTTCCTCAAATAGCCTGTCAGGATCAGTTCGCCAAGACATCATGCTGGAGACGCTCGATACCGCCGTTCTGTTTGCTGCCCCATTCGCGGAACTCGTGAGCGGCGAGTTTCTTGAGATACAGGCCGATGCCATGGGCGGGCTCCGTTTGCCGGTTTCCCCTGCCTCTCGCATCCGATACTCCGTCATCTCTCAAGCGCCACAACTTGCGGCAGACGAACGGATCGCCTCGGCATTGGACTATCCCGACGCAATCCTTGCCCACTATCTTCAGGTTCCTGCAGCATCACAGCATGTCGCAGACTTGGCGCGTCGCGTCAGCCACGAGGCCACGACCCCCTTCGAACGAACATTGACGATTCAACAACATCTCTTGAAAAATTATAGTTACAGCCTTGAAGCCGATACGGCTACGCTCAGTCATCCGCTCGAGGAATTTCTTTTTACCCGAAAGACAGGGTACTGTGAACATTACGCGACCGCTATGGTTGTCATGCTGAGAACCGTCGGCATTCCCGCTCGACTCGTGACAGGGTTTCTGGCCACGGAATGGAATGAATACGGAGGCTACTTTACCGTCCGCCAGCGGGATGCCCATGCCTGGGTCGAGGTCTACTTTCCTCACTCAGGCTGGATCACCATGGATCCCACCCCCACCGTCAGCGCAGCAGTTTCCACTTCTCGCTGGGCACCTCTCACCCGATTCGGGGAATCCGTCCGGTTACAGTGGGATCGCCTATTTGTCCGTTATAGCGTGAAGGATCA
>JANNIV010000311.1:0-4454 GCA_031405355.1 Nitrospira sp. | reverse complement strand
GTAGCTGTGGCACATCAAGTATTGCAGGCTATTGAAGCCTTTGCATCCCGCATTGAAGAAGGGGGCAGCGGGGCATGGGAAGGGGTAAACGGGATAGAGGGGTAGTGGGGTATCGGAAGGGGTAGTTGGGGTATGGGGGTAAAGGGGTAGCGGGGCATGGGGATAAAAATGGGGTAAACGGGATATGGGGGTAGCGGGACAAATTGGGGATAATGGGGTAAACGGGATAGATGGGGGAGCGTTACAGCCCCTGTATCATTTATATACCCTGTACCCCCTTATCCCTCTATCCCGTTACCCCGCCCGTGCCCCCTTATCCCTCTACCCCGTGCCCCCGTACCCCCTTACCCCCTGTACCCCTGTACCCCTTATCTTAGAATGAGAATTTTGATAGTGACAGGCGAAGCCTCGGGTGATCTCCATGGGGCTCATTTAGCTAAGGCGATCATGGCGCTCGATCCGAAGGCCGAGCTGGTCGGCATTGGCGGAGCTGCGATGCGGGCTGCTGGTGTCAGTCTTGTGCCGGGGGTCCCGCAAGTGGATGTGATGGGACTGATCGGGCTGTCTGTAGTCCGCGCCATCGTGCAGCGCGTGCGCGCTATCAGGCGAGTGCTGAAGGCAGAGGCCTGGGATCTTGTCGTGCTGATCGATAATCCTGGGCTGAACTTTCATTTTGCCCGGGTGGCCAAAGCCGCCGGTCGCCGCGTGCTCTATTACATTGCTCCACAAGTGTGGGCATGGCGGCCCGGGCGCATGAAGTGGATTCAGCGACGAGTGGATCATGTCGTCGTCATTCTCCCGTTCGAGGCGGAGCTCTATCGACGGGCGGGAGTGCGGTGCACGTTTGTCGGCCATCCATTGCTCGATTCGGTGGCGCCGCATTACGATCGTGAGAAGCTTCGCGCGGAATTCGGCTTAAGCGAGTCCGCCCGCGTCGTCGGATTGTTGCCGGGAAGTCGAAAGAGCGAAGTCGAAATGCTCTTGCCGGTGCTCCTCAGCGCAGCAGCTCAACTGGTTGCCGCCGAACCGGGAACGCAGTTTATCCTGGCGCAGGCTTCCTCAATTGACGATAATCTGATCCAGGCCCTGTTGCAGCACAGTCCTGTGCCGGTCCGCGTGGCACACGACCAGGCCAGTGAGGTGATGGCCCTGTCCGATGCGTTGTTCATTGCATCGGGGACCGCAACATTGCAGGCGGCGGTAGTGGGGACTCCCATGGTGTTGCTGTACAAGACGACGCCGGTGACGTATCGGCTGGCGCGTTGGCTGATCAATGTCAAATGGATCGGGCTCGTGAATTTGGTGGCCGGCCGATCAGTCGTGCCGGAATTGATTCAGGATGAGGCGACGGCCGAGCGGTTATGCCAAGAAGTCCTGCGCCTCTTGCGCGATCCGTCGGCGTATAATGACATGAAAGAAGGGCTGAGACAGGTTCGGCTATCATTGGGAGAACCAGGCGCCTCTCACAGAGCGGCGCAGGTGGCATTGTCTGAATGTCGACTCTAGATCGCATCATACGGTTGCTCCGCTACGTAAAGCCCTATCGGGTTCGGTTGGGTTCGGCCTTCGTGTGCTCGGGGTTGGTGGCGGCTTCCTCCGCCGGCTATGCCTGGCTCGTCAAGCCGGTCCTCGACGAGATTTTCATCAACAAAAATGAAAGCCTCTTGCTGGTGCTCCCGCTCGCTCTCTTTGCCGTGTCGGTGCTCAAGAGCGTCTTTAGCTACGGGCAAAACTATCTCATGAGCTATGTCGGGAATCAGGTGATCACCGACGTTCGACAGGAGCTGTTCGGGAAACTCATTCGTCTACCCGTTCCCTACCACGACGTGAATACGTCGGGACGGTTGGTGTCTCGCGTAGTAAACGACGTGACGTTGATGGCCAACGCGGTGTCGGGGGTGCTGAAAGATGTTGTGTTGCAGGGGCTCACGTTTCTGGCCATGATGGGCGTGATCTTCTATCAGGAATGGCGGCTGGCCGGCCTCTCGGTAATCGTCATTCCCTTGGCTGTGCTCACGACGCTGCGGATGGGAAAGCGGTTGCGGTCGTTGGCGGTCAGCGGCCAGGAGCGGATGGGAGATATGGCCTCTACACTTCAGGAAACGTTATCGTGCATTCGCACGGTGAAAGCCTATGGACGTGAAGAATCGGAGGCCGCGCGGTTTCAACAGAGCAACCGTTCTTTTCTCCGTACAACGATGAAGGCGGCTCAAGTCTTCTCCCTCGGGTCGTCGCATATGGAAGTGATCGGTGTCGTGGGGGTTGCGGCCATTATTTGGTATGGCGGGTTTCTCGTGATCAACGGCTCGATGACGCCGGGGGCGTTTTTCTCATTTCTGGCCGCGATGTTCATGGCCTATACGCCGATTCGCAAGCTGGCCAATTCCAACAATCAGGTTCAACAGGCGTTGGCCGCAGCGGAACGGGTCTTCGACGTCTTGGATCTCAAGACCGAGCAGGATGCGGAGAAGGGCCAATTGGAGTTGCCGCGGGTTGCGCAGTCTGTGACGTTCGACGATGTGACGTTTTATTATGAGAGCCAGGCCGTGCCGGCTCTCAACGACATCAATCTGACGATTCGCGCCGGAGAAATGGTGGCCCTTGTCGGCAGCAGCGGCAGCGGAAAGACGACGCTGGTCAATCTGATCCCGCGTTTTTACGAACCGGCAACCGGCCGCATTCTCATCGATGGAGTCGATATTCAGTCCTACACCCTCCGCTCGCTCCGGTCGCAGATCGGCATGGTGTCGCAAGATGTCGTCTTGTTCGACGACAGTATTCGCAACAACATTGCCTTTGGACGGGAGGACGCGACCGACGACGATATTATCCGGGCGGCGCGATTGGCCTATGCTCATGATTTTGTCGAACGCTTTCCGCAAGGGTATCAGACAATCGTGGGCGAGAAAGGGATAAAACTCTCCGGTGGAGAACGGCAGCGGTTGGCCATCGCTCGCGCGATTTTACGCGATCCCCCCCTGCTCATCCTCGATGAAGCGACGTCGGCGTTGGACACAGAGTCCGAGCGGGTCGTTCAGCTGGCCCTTGCCAACTTGATGAAAAATCGAACGACCGTTGTGATTGCCCATCGGTTGTCGACGATTCAGCAGGCCGATCGAATCATGGTGTTGGCCCGAGGGTCGATCGTCGAAGTGGGGACGCACGACGAGCTGCTTCGCCGTGGCGGACAATACCAGCGGCTCCACGCCATGCAGTTCCAGGATGTTCCCGATGCATAAGATGACTGTGATGTGTGATTCTCCTTCGCCGCATACCCCGCAGCTTCCGGTCTTCGTAGCCGAAGTGACTGCTTCGGCGGAGTAGGCTGTTGCGGGGATAAAGGCAAGGAGAACCCTCCGTAGCCTTGGCGAAGGAGGGTAGCGGCTTCGGCACGCCGCCCAAAGGCTCTGGCCGACGGGTCGGAGAATTTCGCAAGATACCCCGCAGTCTGCTGTGGGGAGCGTCAGCGGTGATGAGCGATGAACTGGAGAACGCGTGAAGAAGCAAATCGAGAATTGGCTGAAACTCTCTGTGCTTCCTCCGATCGGGGCTGCGGTGATTCGAGGGCTGGGGCGGTCGATGCGGATGGATTCGCAGGGGCACGAGCAGGTGGATGCCTTGTATCGTCAGGGACGGCATATCATCCTCGCGTTTTGGCATGCTCAGCAACTGATGATCCTGACTGGCTATCGTGGGCCAGGAGCCAACGTGTTGATCAGCCGGCATCAGGATGGCGAGATCATCGCGCGTATCATCTCTCGATTCGGGCATCGGGCGGTTCGTGGATCGAGCACCAGGGGTGGGGCGCTTGCCTTACGGGAGCTGATCCGTCTTGGACGATCCGGCGCCGATCTTGTGGTGACCCCCGATGGACCCAAGGGACCTCGCCAGGTTGCGAAACTCGGGGTGGTGCAGCTGGCGAAGGCGACCGGGCTTCCGATTGTACCGCTGGCCTTTAGCTGCTCAAAAAAAAACTCTTTGCGAGCTGGGATCGGTTCATGGTCCCGTATCCATGGTCCCGAGGTCTCTATCTGTGGGGCGCCCCCATCTGGGTTTCGCGGGACTCCGATGAACAAGCGTTGACGGCCGCATGTCTGGAGCTTGAGACGGTCCTGAATCGACTGACGGATCAAGCGGAGGGGGCCGTAGCTAAACGAGACGGGGGATAGTTCGAGGTCCGAAGTTCGAGGTTTTCGGAACTTCGAACCCAGAACTTCGAACGATGAGTCACGCATGTCTCGCGTTTCACGCGCCACAGTCCAGTACTGCGGCTGACAGCTCATCATATGTGGCGTCTCTTCTACAATATCCTGTTGCTGGTCGTCTCGCCGGTCATCGTGGCGGTGCTGCTGGCCAAGCCACGGTGCCGTCCAGGGCTGCCGCAGCGGCTCGGGCTAAAAGATTGTCTATCTGGTCTATCCAGTCTGTCTGGTCTCTCTCGTCGACCGAACCAA
>JANNIV010000310.1:0-2982 GCA_031405355.1 Nitrospira sp. | reverse complement strand
CGGACAGAGAGAAACGCGCACTCTTGACCGGCCGTTGAGCTTTGCCTTATTCTACACATCAAGCTGACAGGACTTCCAGTGCTTTAACAGGCAGAGGAATAACTGTTGCGGCTCGGTGGAAATCTGGTTTGTTTTGTTTATCTGGTTGATTTGGTTCATCTGGTTAGTTTCGTTCAACCAAACAAACGAGACAAACCAAACAAACCAAATAACGGTCTTCGTATGCTGGCGGCTTTTTTCAGCATCCTGCTAGAGGAGGAATTCGATGTCCCTGTTGATTCGCAAGTACAAGAGTGCCGGTGGAATGATGCAGGAAGAGCGGATCGACGATCCGGATCGGATCGAGCGATACATGCGGCTTTTCGAGAAAGACGACATTAAAAAACTCGAGACGGGCGTCAAAGTTTTCATTGAGAAGGATGAGTGGCAACTCCTGCCATAGCCCGCAATATTTACGAACGTTTCTGCTGCAATCACCGATGCCTGGCTCAAGCGAGACTGGCGGGAAAGGCGTGACTGGCAGGGACAGGGCTCACACGTCACGCGAGTCTCGCTCTTCACGCTTGTCGCGCGTTTCGATCGTCGCCGAGACTCCTTCGTAGGTTGAAGCGGAATCCGATTTCAGGCCGGTAAGTACGTCCACTCTCGCAATTGCGAGCACAGGGCCGTGCTGTGGTTTGTCTGTGAGGTGGTATTTCTGTGAGCTATTGGATTCACGTCGCGCGTTCGATTGATCGGGTCACGCTCCACAGGGAACGTTGTTCTGAGGTGCCGTCTACGTCGATCGGCTCCTCAAGCGACTTTTGGGAAGGCGGGTGGTTCGATTACCCGGACAAGGAGCGGGCGTTAGCGGCGATGGAACAGGCTGGGACGACTGAGCAGCGCCGGTGTGCGCTGTGCAAAGCATAAAAAGGCGAAGTTCTGAGTTCTGGGTTCTGAGTTGAGGACAGCTCGGTTGCTTCGGTTTCGCCCGAATACTTAGAACTCAAAACTCAGCACTGCTTCGATTCCATGCCGCGATTAGCACTTCTGCTGACAACGTTCATTTGGGGTGCAACATTTCCTGCTACCAAAGCGGTGCTGGAGCAAATTCCACCGTTCTCGTTTCTGTTTCTCCGATTTCTTCTGGGAGCCTTGTTAGTCGGGGGCGGGTTTCTGCTCTGGAGACTTCGCTTGCGTCGCGAGCCGGCGGTTTTACGGGCGAGTGCGATTGCCACCTGCTGGCTCTTTCTCGGTTATGTCCTCCAAACGGTTGGGCTCCACTATAGCACCGCATCGAATTCTGCCTTCATTACCGCGTTGTACGTCGTCATCGTGCCGTTGATCCTGCGCCGATTCGATCGGCGCGTGTGGTTGGCCACGGGGATCGCCATGGTGGGGCTCTGGTTATTGGTAAAGCCCAGTGCATCCGGAAATCTTGGCGATCTCTTGACGCTCGGTTGTGCGATAGCATTTGCCGCGCATATTGCCTGCCTTGAACGGTTTACCCGGGAGGTCGATGCGCCGTCTTTGTTTGCCTGGCAAATGATGGCGTCGGTCGTCTTATTGCTTCCGACCATGCTGATTGAGCAGGCACCGGTTCAGGCCTTTGCGCCGACGACGTTGTTGCTTGTCGGGCTTGGGGTGACGGGAGGGCTTGCGACTGGTGCCTTTGCCGTTCAAATGTGGGTGCAACGCATTGTGCCGGCGCAACAGGTGGCATTGATCTTTGCATCGGAGCCGGCCTACGCGGCATGGCTTTCCTGGTATTTCCTGGGGGAAACATTGGATACTCAGGGGTGGGTTGGAAGTGGTCTCATTTTGCTGGCGGTGGTGGTGGGCGCCTACGGGAGCGGCCCCCGCTCGCCATTGCCCACGGCTGGTACGGTCCAGCCAGTTTAGCCAGCGCGATCTGAAGTTCTAAGTTCTGGGTTCGAAGTTCCGAAAACCTCGAACTTCGGACCTCGAACTCTCGCCCGTCGCATGCCGCTCAACCACTTCGGGGCAAACGGGATGAGTAACGCGGGCTAACTCATTTACAGGGAGTAAAATGGCACAGAAATTTGGCAATGGGCGGTGGGTGCGGGAAGGGTTTCTGGATAATCGCGTTGATGGAACGATTGTAGGGCGGATCGTGCTTGCAGTGGTTGGTCCTGTGGATCTGTATTTGCGAGGAAACTTCAAGGCTGATATCGCTGGGCAGGTGATTGAGTTTCGGAATCCCCGGTTTGAAGACGAGGATATCGCTGGGCAGGTGATTGGCGACATGGAAAACCCACAGGTCGGAGATGTGAACCTGATCTCGTTCGACCCCCATCCAAACCTCGCGCCGCATCCCTATATCGAATGGTTCTCGGCAAGGAAGAACCATTATCGAATTGAATTGGAACCGGCAGATGCCTGGATTGTTCCCTTATCGGAGATGGCAGAGATCGATCGGATGAGTCGAGCGATTCGTGCGGCGCTCGTTGGGTGGGTGACTGAACGACCAACGAAGGAGCCCACCGATTGGGTATAGCAGGATATTGGACGCGCGAGATATGCGAGAAAGGCGTAGTCCGATATTCGAAGTTCAGAAATCCTCGAAATTCTGACCTCAAACCGTTGCTCGTCCCTCCTGATCTACTTGTGCCGATTCCTCCCTCGACGGTCGGTATCCGGACTGGGTATACTACCCAAGCAATTTGGATAGTTGTTGCGCTCATGTCCGCTGCATGACTGAGCACCGACACCATGTCTCCATCCCGTCGATCACGTCCCAAGCCATCCGCCCAGGCTCAATCGGAAATCGCCGCAGGGGAAGTCTTGGCATGGCTCAGTGACTGCATCCAGAGTGGCCTCTGCTTTGTGTCCCACGACACTGTGATCTTTGAAAATGCGCAGTTTGGAGAACTGGTCGAAGCGCCACGGCCGGGGTTGGAGCTTCCGCTACGGAAGCGCCTTCTCAGTAAGGCAATGACCTGGAATCACGAACCGCTCGGAGCCCGTGACGCAACGGAGTAT
>JANNIV010000309.1:0-15236 GCA_031405355.1 Nitrospira sp. | reverse complement strand
GCTACGATGTCATCTGGTACTCGAATGTGCTCCACATCTATTCGCCACAAGAGAATCAGGCGCTGTTTCGGCGCGCGCTGATTTCATTGAATCCCGGAGGCCGCCTGTTGATTCAGGACGCCTTTCTCCACGACCGAGAAGGTCTGTTTCCCGAAGAGGCGAGCCTCTTTGCGGTCTCAATGTTGCTGTTCACCGAGCGGGGCAATACCTATTCGGCAGCCGAGACGAGGGCTTGGTTGACGGAAGCCGGATTCGAACGGATCAAGGTCTTGCGGATGAAGAAGGGGACGGAGGACTGGGAGGACGGGATACTGGAAGCGCGGTCCCCTGGAGCGCATGAAAAAACGCTCGCCCGCCGAACAGGATCAATGAAAAGTTCACGATCCCGCTCATCGCACTGAAGAGGAACAAGGCGCCGGTTTCGCCTTTTCCTCCCAGGATGCTCGTGACCGTGGCAAGGTCTACAGCCAATCCTATCGTTCCGTAGATGACGCAGGCCATCGCGGTCCAGCTCCATCCCATCCACACGAGGCCCGCAAGGGCGATAGGAAATGCAAGGAGATACAGCATCCATCCGACCCGGACGGCCTCCGTCGTAGCCGGTATCAGCTGGGCGGTATTGGCTCCGATAAGGCAGAGTCCCGCAAGTAGACCGATAAGCGTCCAGGTATGTCGCATGGATAGGATGATAGCCTTGTTCTGCCGCGCACAGCAACCGGCCTAGTAGGATGCTGAAAAAGTCCGCCAACGGAACAGGGCCGTTATTTGGTTTATTTGGTTTGTCTCGTTTGTTTGGTTTTTGGGTGGAACGAAGTTAACAACAAGATGAACCAAATAAACAAAACAAACCAGATCAACCCGTCCCGCGTGTCTCAGACCTGCCTTCTGATCTACGACGGCCAATGTCGTCTCTGCGTTACCGCCAAGAAGGGTCTTGAGCGACTGGAAACTCACAGGGATGCCACCCCGGTACGGATGGTTCCGTATCAGAGCGAAGAGGCCAAACAGGCCTTGGGGAAGAGCTATCAGTCTGGTCGTCCCAACGCCGCCTTTCTGGTCCATCCTAATGGGGAAATTGCCCGTGGACTCGATGCCTTTCTAGCCCTCTTGCCCGGCATCAAGGGTGGGAAGGCCCTTTCAGTTCTTTTGAGTTTTCCACTAGTTAAGCCATTCGGCTATCTGCTGTATTGGTTTGTGGCTCGATACCGCTATTCGATCTTCGGCCAAGTTCCGCTTGCGGAAGTCTCCGAGAACCCCAGTATCCCCAATCAAAACACACCGCCAAAATAACTGCGCGACTGGCATGATCTGGAGTTCGAGGTTCGAGGTTCAAAGTTCCTAAAAACTCGAACCTCGAACTTCGAACTTCAAACTCTCCCCTCCCCCCCCCTCTTTCGAAGGGGTTTCTCCCCACAGTGGGGAATTTACGCTGTGGGGCGTCAATGAGAGACTCCAGCACAAGCGAAGGAGAACTCGCACATGACGATTATCCAGCGGCTGTCTGGGACGATAGGTGAAGCAAGGGCGTGGTTCAGTCCGATCGATGGACGGACAAGGAATGCTTGCTACGGCGCATTGATCGCTTGTGCCATAGGTGGTTCCGGCTTTCCGTCGACCGCGTGGACTGCGGATATATCGTCTCTCTCGCCGGCGAAACCCAGGATGGTCGTGGCAGCTGGTGTCGGGTATGAGAATGCTGAGACGGCAACGATTACGGTAAAAACCTACGATGCCGAGACCGGGTTGATCCTTTCCGATGAAACGTATGATTTGAATGTAAGGGAAGACGCAGCCTCTGCGGGAGATCAACCGCGTGAACGGATTTTTGCGGGAGGGGTCGGTCCTGGTGCTGATGGACTTTCAGCGTTCCGGCTTCGAGTCTATGATTCGGCCACAGGCCAGTTTCTCTGGGAAGGTGTCCTGAATCTCGGCGTCGGCAATCACGAATCGGATTACAGCCACCGAGCGGTGGCCCATCTTGCTCCGCCACAGGCAACCGTCACCCAGGTCCGCAGCCGGGGCGCCATTGGTGGTCAACCTCAGTTTTTTCTTCGTGCTGTTGATTTGGCAACCGGACAGCTTGTGTGGACCGATCATTTTGCAGCCGGAGCCGGCCCTCTTGCTCGTGCAGAACGAATCAGCAGAGCCGTCGTTGGCCAGACAGAGGGGTTGATGGGCCCATCACAGCAGATCGAGTTTCGCATCCGAATGATGGATGATCGGGGCCGGCAGATGCTATGGGAAGACACGATGGAGCCGACCGTGGAAGAAACAGACATGGCAGCTGGATACAATGATGAAGCCGAGAACCTGCCGGTTTGGCGTGGCGAGGGGCCTGAGGCGATGAGAAAGGAAGCGATCTAACAGGCCTTCAGCGATTCGTGAGACGTGAAACGTTAGACGTTAGACGAGGGAACTTGCCCGAGGCCTTGAGACTTCTTGAAACATTTTACGCCTCACGTTTTTTGAGAGCGAGTTTTTCAGCATCCCGCTAGCTTTTCTTTCCGTGCTCCTGTAACTGATCCACCCACCTGGACTGGAACTGCTCGTAGGACAACGAAAGCTGCGATTGCATGGCGGCGGAGAGCCCCTGCTTTGCTTTGAGGTGTGCAAGAAGATCTTGCACCCGATGCATGCCGAAGCGGTCGATCAGATAGTGCGCGGCCGAATGTGCCTCCAGGTAGGCCACGGTCGCGGCATCGCCGGACAATCCTCCCCATGTTCCCTCTAAGGCAGGCAGAGGGATCAGTGTGAACTCCTGCTTCATTATCTGATCGAGATCCGACCAGCGATCTCCGGACAATTCCATGGCTAAGCCTTCATTGAGCCAGGTTGGAACGGCGCTGCCGGCTTGGCCGAGTTGGTCGTGCAGGAGGGCATGGACGAACTCGTGCCGCAGGACGCGTGTGAGCCAGACAGGGTCTGTCAAGGCGCCCTGCGTAGGAACCTGGATGCGCCCGAGCACGGGATCGAAGAGGCCATCCGCCCATAGAGGGCTGCCGGTTGCGCTTTGGAAAGTGGATTTGGCATGCAGGACAACGACGATGGTCTTCGATGGAAAGTGCCCGAATTTTTGGCCGATTTCCCTGTAGGCCTCTTCGAGAATCTCCAATACAGCGGTCCATGTAGTCTGATCGGCCTCCCCGTCGAATTTCACTGTAAAGTGCACGCTGCCTCGGCTGGTCAGCCGGGCTTCGCTCTTCTCGGTTCCGCGGACTTTAGCCGTGACAGTTCTCAGATAGGATTGCATCGCTGGATCTTTGCCCGTACGGGCGGTGGCGTGATCGAGATGCTGCGCCGCTTCGCCGAGCTGATCCCGTCCCTGAAAGAGATCGGCCAGCGCCAGATGGGGGAAGGGCTCGTTCGGAGCCAGGGTGACCAGCTGTTCCAGAAACTCCTGGGTCATAGCCGGGTCGCGCAGCTCCCAGTAGGCATGGGCGAGATTGAGTAGAATGACGGGATTTTTCGCATCGAGCGACAGGGCTTTTTTGAACGCCTTGATCGAGACAACAGTTCCGCCATGCTTTTCCTGTTGAATGCCTAAATTGTTCCAGAGGATGGACAGATAGGGGCGCGTGATGTTGTCGTCTGTGATGGATGCCGGCAGGTCGGCTAATTTCGTTTCCGCGGTCTGGATATTCCCTTTTTCGATCTCGTCACGGATCGTCTCCAATAGTTCGTGATGTGTTGTTTTGGGGACCACGCTGGGATCGATCAGACGAGTCTGCTTAAGCTCGAGTTCCTGTGGGCCATCACGACGCGGTTCTGGCGGCGCGTCCTGTGCCCCTTCCACGACGGCATCGAGCTGACCTGGTGGCGGCGTGGGGAAGTAAGTCGGTTTGAGCCAGGCTTGATAGACGACGAACAGCCCGATGAGGCAGGCGACGGGGAGCATAATGTGAAAAATATTGTAACGGTACATAGGGGCCCTATTCGGATGAAATCCACTCTATCACCCTGGGCAGGAGTGACAAAGGAATGTCGGCAAATCGAAATGCGAGACGGGCGGGATTCGGGAGGGTTCGAGGTTCTAAGTTCGAGGTTTTCGAAACTTCGAACCCGGAACTTCGAATCGCGCCTTTCTCGCCTGTCTCGCGCTTGGCGCGCCAGGGCCTGTGGCCCTGGGCCGTTGAGGAGGGACAGAGGCTATGATACCATCCGCCCGTGATACGGCGCTCTTCCGAGCCCAACCGCTCTGAACAGTTTCAGCAATGGCTTGATCGTGTTGCGCGTCCGATCGAATTTGCGACACGCGATGCCTTCGCACATCTGCCCACCGTTAAGAACCTGAATCGCTTTGTCTCCTCACAGGTGATGCAGGCCCTGTCCGATCGCGTCTATCCACGGGCGGTTGAAGCGGCATTACTCCAGTTACGTGAGTTGTTTCTTGTAGACCAGCAGCGTCTTCCGGCCAAGGATCAACAGCGTCGGTTGCAGGAAGCCATGGTCATTCTTGGAGTCTTGCGCAAGGCCGTTCACGATCCGGCCAGAGCCTGGCAGGAGCCGGAGCCTATTGTCCTGCGTGAGCCTGTCATCAATGAAACCCCATCGCGCGCATGGTGGGAACAGCCGATCCGTTTCGCGAAGGGAGTCGGCCCGAAGCGTACAGCCTTGCTCCAACGGTTCGGGATCGAGACGGTGGAGGATGCCCTGTGGACTGTGCCTTGGCGCTATGAAGACCGCTCGATCATGACCCCGATTGGACAGCTCGTGCCTGGTGTGCAGGCCTCGATCTGCGGCACGATTGTTCGCAGTGAGGCAAAGCGCGCCCGCAGTCGCCGCCTCACCATCCTCGACATTGTGGTGGAGGACTCAACAGGACGTCTTCAGGCTGTGTTCTTTAACCAGCCGTTTCTCGAGTCCCTCTTTACCGTTGGGACGAGCCTCATGCTGACCGGGAGGATGGTGGCAGGCGCGCAGGGGTGGGTGGCGATGAGGATGGAGGTTGCGCAGTACGAAGTGGTAGGCGCGGAAGCCGAAGCGCCGCTGCACGTGGGGCGTATCGTTCCTGTGTACCACGAAACCAAGGGGTGGACGTCCCGGCAGATGCGCGCGCTGATGAAAGGCTTACTGGATGTGCATGCTGCCGAGGCTCGAGAGGTGTTGCCGGTTCCGCTGCGTGCCCGCTGTCGATTGCTGCCTATCCAACAAGCTATTCAAGACGTGCATTTTCCTCAGGCGGGGACGGATGGAGGACAGCTCGATCGAGGCCTCACGTCTGCGCATCGGCGCTTGGCGTTTGAAGAGCTGTTCGTGCTCCAACTCGCATTAGCCTCGCGGCAACGAGTCATGAAGGAAGAGGTCAAGGAAGTGTCGTTCAATCCGAAGACGCCGCTCCTCGGCAAACTGGATCGATCGTTGCCCTTTCAGTTAACTGCAGCGCAAGAGCGGGTGAATCGCGAGATTCTATCGGACATGACGTCGCGTAAACCGATGAACCGCCTGGTGCAGGGCGATGTCGGGTCCGGTAAAACCATTGTGGCGGTGCAGGCGATGGTGTTGGCCTGTGGATCGGGCTATCAGGCGGCATTGATGGCGCCGACAGAAATTCTTGCCGAGCAACACTACCGGACGATGAAGGGGCTCTTGGAGCCGCTTGGACTTTCCGTGGCGCTTGTGAGAGGTGGGGGACGTGCGGCAGCGCGTAAAACAATTCACGAGCAGGTGGCTTCCGGGGCTGCGCAGGTCGTGATCGGAACCCACGCAGTTATCCAGCAAGGCGTCACCTTTGCGAAGCTTGGACTTGTCGTGGTCGATGAACAGCATCGATTCGGCGTCCTTCAACGGAAGACGCTCATCGAGAAGGGGTATAAGCCTGATGTGCTGGTGCTGACCGCGACGCCGATTCCACGCACGTTGGCAATGACCGTTTACGGGGACTTGGATGTTTCGCTGATCGATCAGATGCCGCCAGGGCGAAAGCCGGTGCGGACATTTCTCCTGACCGACGGCCAGCGCGGAAGGGCCTATCAGATTTTGCGCGATGAACTGCGAAGCGGCAGGCAGGCCTATGTCGTGTATCCGCTCGTCGAGGAATCGGAAAAGACCGATCTGCAGGCGGCTATTCAAGGCGCTGAACAGTTGCAAGCTGAGGAGTTAGCCGAGTTTCGCGTCGGGCTTGTACATGGCCGGATGAAGTCCGAAGAGAAAGAACAGGTCATGGCATCGTATAAGAAGGGGGAGATTCAGGTCCTGGTCGCGACAACGGTGGTGGAGGTTGGAGTCGATGTGCCCAATGCTACAGTCATGATGATCGAGCATGCCGAACGGTTCGGTCTGGCGCAGTTGCACCAATTGCGCGGGCGCGTTGGGAGAAGTGGCCACCAGTCCTATTGTCTGCTGATGGCCTCATGGGCATCGGGGGGTAAAGGGGTAAGGGGGGATAACGGGGTAGAGGGGGCCTCTGGGGGTATGGGGGTAACGGGGGCTTCTGGGGGTAAAGGGGCAACGGGGCAAAGGGGTAGTGGTACTCCTCTATCCCCCTACCCCCCTATCCCTTTACCCCTATCCTCCCATTCCTCTACCCCTGCCACGCATCCCCCGTCGGCTGCCCGGGAGCGGCTTGAGGCCTTAGTGAAATCGAACGATGGGTTTGTGATCGCTGAAGAAGATTTGCGTATCAGAGGGCCTGGCGAGTTTTTTGGGCTTCGGCAGTGGGGCATGCCGGAATTTCGTGTCGCGAATTTGGTGCGGGATGCCGATATCCTCCAGCAGGCGCGCCAGGAGGCCGTTGCCCTGTTGAAGCAGGATCCACAGCTGAAGGCGCCGGTGCACCGCGCCTTGCGAGAAGCCATGTTGCGAAAGTGGGAAAAGAAGTTGGAGCTGGGATCGGTCAGTTAATACGCTGACACGCTGACAGGAATACAGGCTGACAGATTAGAGTCCGGATGTCAGCTTGAAGCCTGCCGGCTTGTCAGCCAGGAGTTGTTGTGGGCTTATTGCAACGGTTGAAGCATGATCTGATGGCGGGGTTGGCGACATTGCGCCATGGCACGGCGCAGGCGGCGATCCGTGCGCTGGAAGAAACGGAGATGCTGCGGATCCGGCTCGAAATTCGCAAGCTCGATCAGCAATTGGATGAGTTGTACCGGGATGTTGGCGAGCGGGGGGTTCATCTTCGCGAGGGGGGTGAAGCCGTTGAGAGGGTTCTGTTCGACAGTGAAGTCGGTCGACTGGTCAAAGAAATCCAGGAGATCAAAAGTGTTCGTGACAAGCTTGAATCGGAAATAGCGGAGATTCGGAGCGACGCATGAAGGACTCGCCACGCACGATGCGGCTCGCCGGCGTGGATATCGGCACACTCACCTGCCGGTTGCTGATTGCTGACCTCTCTCCCGGTGGGAAATTGATAGAAGTACGATCCGAACGGCGAATCCTCCGGTTAGGTGAGGGCGTCGATCGGACCAAGCGACTGAGCGTTGCGGCGATGGATCGGGTGCTACAGTGCCTCAGGGAATGGCGGGAGCTGGTCGATGCCGCGCATGTCGATGCCACAGCGGTTGTTGCGACGAGCGCTGTACGTGATGCAGGAAACCGTAATGAGTTTCTCGATCGCGTAAAGCGCGAAGCAGGCTTCGAGGTCGAACTGATCTCAGGAGAAGAAGAAGCCAGGCGCACCATGCTGGGAATCCGCTCCGGCCTTCCCCACGGCGTAACCGACGTGCTGGCCCTCGACATCGGCGGCGGCAGCACCGAGTTTATTCTGGATCGCCCCTATCAGCCACCAACCGTTAGATCAATCGATATCGGAGTCGTGCGTCTCTGCGAGCGACTTCTTCATCATGATCCTCCGACCGACGTTGAAGTGCGTCAGGCACGCGAGTGGATCGCCAAAGAAACCAAAGCAGCTGTTGCCAACATGGGTAATTACCAGACTGCAACCTTCGTCGGCACGGCGGGAACCTTCACCAGCCTAGCCGCCATGGCCCAACATCTTCCAACCTACGAGCCAGCCAGAATCCACCACTACATACTGCAGCTCGATTCCGTTCAAGAACTCGAACAGACGCTATTGAGCCGCAAACAAACCGACCGAACCGGCCTTCCCGGCTTGGAGAAGGGCCGCGAAGAAGTCATAGCTGCAGGCGCCATCATTATTCGGACGGTGATGGAGACGCTGGGGATGTCGAGCGTTCTTGTAAGCGATCTGGGATTGCGCGAAGGAGTGCTTTGGGAGCTAGCAGATCGAACTGAATAGCAGTGGAATCGAGGGTGAATTTCTCGGTGTTCTATCTTAAATTTACTCTACGGACGCTCAATATGCGATTGAACCTGTGGGTCTGGCTTATTTTGCCCATCGTTTTATTGAGTGCATGCGCCAGAACGAGCCCGTTTGTGGATGAGACGGGGATTCCTATTATTGACCCTCAAGTTGTGCCTGAGCCGACACAAGCCATTCTATGTATTTATCGCCCTTCAGGTTCGGATCTGGCCTTGCCTCCCCCCATGTAACAATCGATGGTGAGTCGGTCGTCTTGTTACATAATGCTGGCTACACCCGTATCCTCTTAAGCCCCGGGAAGCATTTAGTTGCTACAGCGCCTAGTGGACAGTGGGTCAAAGGGAGCTTGAATGAAATCAATTTAGAAGTTCAGCCTGGACAAATGTATTATCTTCAGGTCCTTGCGGAAACGAGAACAAGATATCTTATTTTTGGCGATGCGACCGATTTTTCCTTGGCCTTGTTGCCCGAGGAAACAGCTAGGCAGGAGTTGAGAGATCTGAAATATCTTAAGCCTATTGATCGGGAAAAATAATCGAGGAAACTCTCCTGTTTCGAAATGAGCAACCCCTATCGTGCATCGATCGGGCGTTCAGTTCGATTATTTTTCCTTGTGCTCTCCTATGTAGGGGGATCAGATCGTCTTTTCCTGTGCGCATCGAGGGACCGTCATCTATCTAAAATGGTCCTTCCAAGCTCGCTCGTTCTCTCCTCAGGGATGGGGGCTGATTGATCTTCCACTGCGCGCGTCCAACGAATGTTGGTTCATCTGGTCTATTTGGTTTGTTTGGTTAATCGGACTGGAAATCCATCCAGAGGAACCAGACAGACCAGTCCGAGCGCGTTGCGCGAGCACACAGGGCGGCCTGGCCGACCTGCTTCCCCCTTGCTTTCGGAGTGCTGCAGGATTTCATTGTGGCAAAAAACGGGCTAGGTTGCTCCGGCCCGAGGAGTCTTGTACACTTTGTTGAGATCGCTTTTGAAAGGATGTGTGCAATGCGACGACCAGACGACAATGCTGAAGACGCCCGGATCGTCGATAACTTGCGCCGCACCATCGAACTCACCGAACTCGGTCTGGCTTTGCGCCGGTCGGTGGTGCAGCAAGGTGCCATCGTTGGCGATGCCATGGCACAGGTCATGCGCGAGATCCGGCGCGCGAAAGAGCAGGCATGGCAGCAGAGTCCTTCTTAGTCCAGGCGCTATCCACTCTCATCGCTGAGTTCAATCGAGGTGGCCTCCACTATGCGCTAGCCGGAGGCTGGGCCTACAGCGCGCTCGTTGAGCCACGGGCCACGACGGATATCGATTTGCTCATGCTCATCGAACAGCCCACCCGTGAAGGCATCCAATCCCTGCTCTCATCCCAGTTCGACTCGACCCTGGTTCATCCTGCCCCCATGGTGTTTCAAGGGATTTCAATTTGGCGCTGTGTGGGTATTCGCGGCGGTCAAGATGTGGTCGTTGATCTCCTGTTGGCGGACTCGGAATATTTGAAGACAGCGCTCTCCCGTCGGCGGACGGTTGTCTTCGGCGAACTCAACGTGCCGATTCTGGCGATCGAGGATCTGATTGTGCTGAAGACTCTGGCAGGTCGCCTTCAAGATCAGGCTGATCTCGAAAAGATCCGGGCGCGCCAGGATGAACTCCATGTGGACTGGAGCTATGTCGAGGAATGGAAAACTAAACTTGATCTTCGTGGGTAGCGGCTTCTGGCACGTAAGGGGTTATTGTGAGTCATACATCTCGTTTTCTGATCGAGTGATTCCTCTCCGTACTCTCCCCGTTTTTTCCTCAGCAGGGTAACCAGATCGCTCTTCGCTGCGCGCAACATTTTCACCCTCCCTAGCACGAGCGCGCCGGGACGCGCTCGTGCTCCAGGCGAGCTCCGTTTTATCGTGCGCGTTCCGCGAGCAGGAAGCCCAGGTCTTCCAATTTTCCTATCTTCCGCTTTCTCGTTACAGGGTGGCGTGGTCAGTCCCCACTGCGGCCGTCGAACGAGCCCGTCCAATTCTCTATGCCCCTTTAAGGGAGTGGCCGAGGCTGCCCTTTACTGCGCGCATCGAGCGACCGTCATCTATCTAAAATGATCCTTCCATGCTCGCTCGTTATCTCTCAGGGATGGAGCCTGAGTGATCTTCCACTGCGCGCGTCGAACGAGCACATTCTTATCGTGCGCGTTCCGCGAGCACAGAAGATCATCAGCCTCCATCCCCCCTCCCTTGTGCGTTTGTGTTTCTAATACCAGAAGGATATAGTTCCTATCCATCACACATTATGAGGACAGGTATTAATCGGTTCTTCTGCCAAATAAGGGGTGGGTTCATGAGAACGATCCTTACACTCGCCGTATTGCTGTGGTTTGATGCTCACCACACGATGGCTGCGGAACCCCTTGATGAAACTGCCAAGAAGTTTGCCGCCGGGTACGATTTCCTGAAAAAACAAAAGTACCAGGAGGCACGCACGGCCTATGAGGTTGGCCTACAACAAAGCCCTGCCAATGCCATGGCGCACTTCTATCTCGGCGATGCCTGCCGGGGTCTGAAAGCCTGGGCCTGTGCGGAAGAGCATTACGAGACCTCGCTGGACCTTGATGCGAAATCTTCGGTGGCCGATTTGGCCAAACAACGGGGGCGCAAGGCCAAAATCTGGCGCTTGTTGGACGAAGAGAAGCAGGCCATCAACGCGCCGAATGTCTCACCAGATATGCTCGCTCAGGCCGAGGACACCTTGGACATTGTGAACAAGCTGGGTCTCGATGACGAACAACAGGCCCGCTATCGGCAGTTGCGAGAGAAAATTGAGCAGAGGCACAAACAGAGTAACGCGATGACGGTGGCGCCTCATCTTCCCGACCGGTCGATGGTACTGGTGCCGGCGGGGGAGTTCACGATGGGGAGTTTGGGAGGAGATTCAGACGAACAACCGGTGCGCCAAGTTTATGTAGGTGCCTTTTTCATGGATAAGCACCTAACAGCGGTGTCGGAATATGCGAGGTTCTTGGAATCCACACACCATGACAGTCCGCCAGAATGGACTCTCATGAACAAACCGACGAGCCGGAATCGCCCCGTCGCCAATGTGGATTGGGCGGATGCGGCTGCGTATTGCAAATGGGCCGGCAAGCGCATGCCGACCGAGGCGGAGTGGGAAAAGGCGGCGCGGGGGACAGATGGCCGGGTCTATCCCTGGGGGAATGAGCCTCCGACGAGGTTTCACGCGAACTCGGGGAAAGAGATATTTAGCAACCACGGGACATTAACGCCGGTGGGGACATTTGAAGCAGGCAAGAGTCCCTATGGCATCTATGACCTGGCCGGTAATGTCTGGGAATGGGTCAGTGATTGGTATGACCAGGACTATTACAAGAGCGGTCCGTTGCAGAGCCCGCCAGGACCGCGAAAGGGCGATTTCAAAGTGGTTCGTGGCGGCTCCTGGGGGAGCGGTTCGGAAAACCTGCGTTCAGCGAATCGGGAGACCCATTTGCCGTCGTTCCGTGGCTTCGGCACCGGGTTCCGTTGCGCAAAGAATCCGTAGTTCCTGGACTCTTGGGACTCGGCTCTACCCCCCCTGCCCCGTTACCCCCTTTATCCCTCTTCTCCCAGTACCCCTCTACCCCGGGCCTTACCTTACCCCCTGTATCCCTTGCCCCCTTCATCCCTGTGCCCCTACTTCTGCGAATACCACCGATAGCCTTTGTTCTCCGAGAAGCTGGGTTTTGGGTTCCCACCTGGTTTTTCGAGTAACAAGACTTTGAAGTCGAGGAGGCCGAACCAGGCAGGATCTGCCACGTCGTGGTAGTGGCAGCCGTGGAGTTTCAAGAGCATGTCGCCCAGGACATGCTGCAACTCTCTCTCCTGGTAGGCTCGCACGATGAACGGCTTATTCATGGCCTGGCAGAACCGCTGAATGGTATAGGCCGCGCCGGTGCAGAGCACTTTGCTGTCCGGTTTGATGGCAAGGAATTGGGGGAGCGTGAGATAGCGCTCTTGAAAACCTAGCCAGCGGATTGCGTGGCGCAAGTGGCTGTACTGGACTTCGTATTCTGTGTGGCCTGGCAGCTTAACCGGCGCCGGCCAGCCTTCTTCTATCCCGAACTCAGTGAGAAAGGCTCTCCCACCGGGCTTCAATACCCGCCAGAGTTCTGCTACGAATCGAAAGGGGCCGAGGTTGAAGATCACATCCTCAGGCAGGTCCCGGCCCACCGGCAGTCGTACGCGTCTGATCCAATCCAACGCTTCCTGATGCTGTTGCGTATGGCCTGTTCCATCGAGGAGTTCCTGCTTGGTCAACTTTACCGGCGTCATGTCGGCCATGTTTTCGTTGTCGATAACGAGGTCCACAGAGTGGTCTTTGAAGGGTAGCCATTCTCCGTTGGCACGGGTGCCGATACCGCTCCAGCCCCCGGCCTTGGCGCGGGTCACTTGTAATCTGAGGAAGGGCTCGGTGATGTCGAGGGAGATGTATCGGATGGTCTGCTTTTCAAACGGCAGGAGTTCCTTGCCCAATTCACGGGCGAGGTATCCGAGTCCGCCACCCACTTCGACGATGACACGAGGTTTGGGGGTGAACCAGCCCAGCTGTCGCAATTGCTTCATGAGCAGCCGGCCATAGGTCAGGCCGTTGAGTGTGTCGTTTGGCTCCCGAAAGAGATGTGAGACGGTGGTTTCAATCAGGTCGAAGTGGCCGTCGTCTTCGCCGCTGTCGGTCAGCTCGTGGTGATGAAAGCCTTCAAGATGCTCTTCCCCCTCGAACCCGTCCTGCCCTGACCAGCCTTCACGAATCTGCTGGAGGAGTAGATCCCATTTGGCCTTATGACGGTGGCCACCAGGGGGCTCTGTGCCGTAGTAACAGAGGGAGAACGTGGGCAGCGCCCAATGTTCCAAGTGCCACTGGCCCGGCTGTCCGTCTGGTCCGCAGATTTTCTGCCCGTACTTTTGTGCCAGCGTCCCGACTATAGTGTGGCCGTTCATTGCCTGTAACATTTCCAGGCCTGTTCGATTCAGTCGAATAATCGGCAGGTTGTCATCGAGGGGGGCAAACCACCATTCGTCTTCGTTGTGCTGATAGGCGACGAGATCGGGGATGTGCCAGGTCAGGAGATTGAGCGTCTCTCCGGTGAGGTTGAGCGGTTCGTGGGCGGCGGCAGCTGGTTTCATAATCGGAATGGCATATTTAAGCGTCGCAGCCTACACGGCGGACTGGGATTCTCGCAAGGCCCGCAGAAGCGTGAAGCGTCCCTGTTGGGGATAAGAGCGAATGGCTAATGGCGTATAGCACGAACAAGGAAAGCTTGGAACGTTCCGAACAAACTCGCGACCATAAGCCATACGCCATATGCTCTTGTCTTTGAATAAGGGATTCTAAAGCTGGGAGGGGGCGAAGGTGTCTGTGACGGTAATGATTCCGTACATGATGGGATGGAGACGGCAGAGGTAAGGGTAGCGGCCGGGAGCCAAGCCTGGAAGTGTGAAGCTGCCGTTTGGCCGGACGATTCCGGAATCGAATGCGCAGGTGTTCCCATCTTCTAAGCAGCCCACGTGGGTGATTGTGTGTTCGGTGGCTGTGGGGTTGTCCCATCTGATGGGGGCTCCGCTGGATACGATAGCTGACTTTGGGACGAAATAGGGTGACCCGCTATCGATGATGATGGCGGTGTATGGCAGCGTGGCGGCGGTTGGCCAGGCTGTGAAGAGTCCCAGCGATAAGACGGCAATGATGATCCGTAGTCTCATGGTCGTTTTCATATGGTCCTTCAATTTTACCATGTCGCTTAATGAGGAATGTACGGTCAATTTAGGAAGATTCTTGATTCTTCCCCTTGACGCCGCAGTTTGTTTGTAGGATTCTCCCATCCGCTGGAGTCAACGTGCTAGATCTGCAATGCAGGATGCTCAAAAAGACTGCCCAGCGTAAGCAGGCTGTTATTTGGTTTGTTTGGTTGTTTGAACAAAACTAGCCGGAAAACAAAATAAACCAAACAAACCAAATGGACCACCCTGTTTTAAGTGTGAGTTGCAAGATCCTAAAGGTTATGCTAATTGGAGGCGGCATCAACATCCAACGGATGAGAGAGGAGAAAATCAATGGCAAAGAACAAGAAGAGGCCGGCGAAGAAGACCCCTGTGAAGGCTAAGGCGAAAGCCAAAGCCAAGGCCAAAGCAAAACCAGCAGCGAAGAAGGCTGCCAAGAGACCAGCGACAAAGAAAGCTGCCAAGAAGGTCGCCAAGAAACCGGCTGCAAAGAAATCCGTTAAGAAAGCGGCTAAGAAAACCACTCAAAAAACTGCCAAACAACGTCCTGCCGCAGCACCCAAGGTGGCTCAGAAGAAACAGGTGGCGATGACGGCTCCAGCCCCAGACAAAAAAATCGCGAAGCCGTTCATGGATGAGAAGCCCCAGAAATCCTTGTTATCGCAGCCGATTCTGAAAGAGGCTGATCTTGAGGAAGAGTTGGTCGAGGATGATGTGGATATCGCCGTTGAGGCAGATGAGGATGTGGAAGAAGAGCTGACCCTGGACGGGGAAGATGAAGACACCGACTTTCCTGAAAAACGAGAAGGCCTGCTAGACGATACAGACGATTACCACACGCACTGAGACCCGCATGGGATGCCGACTCTGGACGACTCTGGTGGGTCGTCCGGATGGATAATGCCATGAATCTGCCTCAGTATCATGGCGCAATTCCCTCTATGTGTTTTACCCTCCCATTGAACCCGCATCATTCACGAAGGCTCCTACTACAACCGACGATGTTTGGGCGAGAGGCGCTGGGTCAGAGGCGAGTGGTGATTCAAAGGAATGTCTTTTCTCTCGCCTCGTACCCCCTGCCCCTCGCAGCGCTCCTATTATGAGTCATTTTTTGTTCGTGGCAGGAGCCTTGCGCGAGCGCACCTCGGAGGAAAGCGCCGAGTTGCAACTCGGGCACGGACTCTGGGGACTTTGTACTGGCCTGATCCGGACGAATTTGCAAACCTATCTCGATGCTGAGTCCCGTGGGCTTCTGTATG
>JANNIV010000308.1:0-2682 GCA_031405355.1 Nitrospira sp. | reverse complement strand
GGGCACCGTTGTGCCGGGTGGCACGGGTTTTTGACCGATGGAGTGATAAAAGACGAGGGTGTGCTTGTCGGTGTCGGCCAGAAGCACGGAACCATTTTCCGCATTCACGACATCCAGCGCGATGTGAAGCGCCTGTTCCAGCAGGTCTTGGAGTTTGATGTGTTGAGAGAAGACCTCCGACATTCGCCGTGCAGCGATAAGCTCCAATTCTCGCCTGGCAGCAAGCTGCATCAGCGCTTCATGCGATTCAAGCGTGGGTAATTGCTGGGGGGTGGTGTTGGAGAGTCGTGGAGTTGTCATGCGGGCCCTGTATAACGTCTGGTCTGTCTGGTTTGTTTAGTTGAACGAAAAGAACCAGATGAACCAAATCAACTAAATAAACCAAACAGAGGTGATTATCTTCCTATAGTGTCACCCAAGCAAGTAATCCCCTCAACTAGGGACCCCCCTCATCTGAGGGGATAGGCATTGATCTCAATTCCGTATACCTGATACCCTGCCCCCACGAGAAGGGCAGGGGAGTTCTGAGTTTTAAGTTCTGGGTTCTGAGTTAGAAGCGAATAAGAGAGGCGGGACGGACGGTGGTTCGAGGTCCGAAGTTCGAGGTTTTCGGAACGTCGAACTCAAAACTCAGAACTTCGTGTCGCGCTCGTCGCGCGCGCTAGGAGGGATAGGGGCCTAACCTGGAAAAGGAGGATCGACGATATGGGTAAAGGGAGAATATTGGTGGTGGACGATGAGGCGGATATAAGAAAATCCGTGCGGCTCATTTTATCGAAGGCAGGGTACGATGTGGATGAAGCCGAAGATCCGGAGGCGGGAGTTGCCTTGGTAAAATCGGGAGCGAATAAGCTGCCCTTGAATGCGATTGTTACCGATCTCAATATGCCGAAGATCAACGAGGTCATCGTGGTTCCCTATTTGCGTTCCCAGTTCCCGTCGTGTCCGATCATCGTCGTGAGCGGATCAAAAATGATGGATAAATCCGCTAAACTATTTAAGGACGCCGGTGTAGAGTTTATGGCAAAACCGATCAATCAAGAGCAGTTATTGGGGGCGATCAAGAGGGCTGTCAAGGAGGCCTGAAAGATAAGGTTAAGGCGGGGCAAAGAAGTTTTGAGTTCTGAGCACGAGGAAGTTTTGAGTTCTGAGTTCTAAGTTCTGAGTTGCGCGGTTCGGAGTTGTTCGGCATTAACTCAGAACTCAAAACTTTGAGTCCTGCCCGTCTCGCTTTTTTCACGCTCTACGCGGGTTAAGCATGCTTGGTCCTGGGATCCAAGGGAAACCGGAGATGAAAGGTCGTTCCCATACCAGGCTCGCTTTCCACCCAGATCTTTCCTTTGTGCGCATCCACCACGTCCTTCACGATCTTTGTTCCCAAGCCAGTCCCGCCTTTCTTGGTGCTGATCGCCTTCGCTGAGAAGAGCTGGGCTCGAACCTCGGAAGGCATCCCGCGTCCTGTGTCCGCCACAGCGAGCGCAATGCCTCCTGTGTCCTGATCGAGACGCCCTCGCACTGAAATGGAGCCCCCCGGCGGTGTTTCAGGAATGGCGTTATTGATGAGGTTGTAAAACGCGTTGTAGAGCCGCCGCTCGTCGGCGTGGAATTCCGGCAGCGATTCAAGGCCGTCAGTGCGGAAGGTAATCTGCCTTTTCTGAGCGAGGCCCTGCAGCGTCTGAAACACATCGAGGATGATCGGCCCGACCGAGCAGAGCGCAAAGTTGGGAGGCGCACTTAACCCCTTGACACAGTCGGCCATTTCCTGGACGCGATCATGCAAGCGCCTG
This sequence comes from Nitrospira sp., assembly GCA_031405355.1. Classification (GTDB taxonomy): domain Bacteria; phylum Nitrospirota; class Nitrospiria; order Nitrospirales; family Nitrospiraceae; genus Palsa-1315. The sequence goes on along the minus strand of JANNIV010000308.1, from coordinate 895 downwards.
ATGCCATTCTGAGCGATCTCGACTGACTCATCGCAGATCTTCTTGTTGATCTCATTGTGAGCCAGCTCCGCACTGTTCATTTCGCCGAACAGATCATTCGCGACATCGCGCAATAATTCAACACCCGTCTGCACCGGTGTCAGCAGATTCTTCATGTCATGGCCGATGTCGCCGAGCAGCGTCACCACTTCAGCCTTCTTGGAATCCTCGAATTGCTGGGCCTGCTGAATCGCCAGCGCGGCAAACGCGGAGATGATCGTGAGCAGGCCCAGATCGTGGTTCGTGAACAGCCCCTCCCGCTTGTTCAGCACGTTCAAGACACCGATCGGCTCGCCGCGCCAGCGCCTGAGCGGCACCGTGATCATGTCGTGGGTGACGAAGCCGGTGGCCTGATCGATCTGGTGAAGATGGCTGGCATCGTGGTCGATCCGGTTCGCAATCCGGGCCTCCCCTGATCGGAAGACGGAGCCGGAAATACCCTTATCCCAGGGAATGGCCGTACCGCGAGGGACCGGTTTCTCGCCGATCGAATATTGAAAGATCAGCTCTTCTTTCTCAGTGTCTGCGAGCAGAATGGAGCCAGCTTCAGCGCCCACCTCTTCCAACGCACTATGCAGGGTCGTTTCGACCAGCTCGTCCAGATCCAACGACTGAAACAGGGCCTGGCTGATCCGTTCCACCGCTTCGAGCTGTGTCTTGTAGTGGAGAAGCTCTACAGCATCGGCTTTACTCAATTGCGTGAAGTCAGCGCCAGGCTGGTTCTTCGCATCAGGGGAGGAGGGGGGTTGGGTCATGACCGAGATCCTTACTGGAGAAGGCTGAGGTTAAGGTTGAGGCTGAGCGAGGATCTGATTGTCCTCATCCTGAGCCTCAGCCTTAGCCTCGACCTCAACCT
>JANNIV010000307.1:0-9154 GCA_031405355.1 Nitrospira sp. | reverse complement strand
GGCAAGAAGTATGAAGTGCCGGAGGGGATCACGATCATTAAGGCTCTGTGGTACTCGGGCCAGGAAGTCGTCCGTGGGGCCGGCTGTCTTGGCGGGTTCTGCGGCGCCTGCGCGGCCTACTATCGGACCAAGGATGATCCGAAAGTGAGGACCTGCCTGGCCTGTCAAATGGCGGTGCAGGACGGCATGTCGATCACAATGATGCCACCGTTCCCGGCCCGGAAGGCCACCTACGATATTCAGACGCTCAAAGATCCGAAGCAGGATCTCTTCAATCTCTATCCCGAAGCCCCGCTTTGCCGAAACTGTAATGCCTGCACCGAAGCCTGCCCGCAGAAGATCGATGTGCGCGAGGGAGTCTGGAAGGCCGTCTTCGGAGATTTCAAGAGTGTGTCCGAGATGTTCATGGATTGCGTCATGTGCGGGATGTGCACGCCGGTCTGCATTGCGGACATCGCTCCCAATCTCGTAGCCCTCTACGTGAGCCGGGCGCAGGGAGCTCATTTCACCGAAAAGCCTTTGGGCTTGGACGCGCGTATCAAGGAAATCCAAGATGGCCGTTTCGACGACGAGTGGGCCACGATCCTCAAGATGAGCGATCAGGAACTAGCAAAGCTCTGAGCTAAGATTAAGCACAGGCATATGGGAAATGGTCAATGGGTGATGGTTCATGGAAAAGAGGTCTGGGAGAAAACAATTTCTTCCAGGCTGGTTCTTCTCCATTGACCATTGACCATTGACCATTGACCATTGACCATTGACCATTGACCATTGAGTTTTTCTCTATGGACATCCACGCTCTACAACAGATCGTTCACGGAACGCGAGATGCTCGACGCAAGCAGACCCTTCCCAAGTTCTCTCCGGCGGATCGCGACCAACTGATCCACAAATATCATCCGGATTATCGTGAGCGGGCCTATCGGCCGATCCGTTTCGGCCCCAACGGTGGGGATAAGACGGTCGTTGAACTGGCATCGTTGCTGGAGGGAGATAGTTCCATTGCAGACGAGTTCGATCTGACGGCTGATTACACGACCGATGTCCTGGTGGTGGGTGGTGGGGGGGCCGGCTGTGCTGCGGCGCTTCATGCCCATACGTCCGGCGCCAAGGTTATTCTGGCGACGAAGCTCCGTCTCGGCGACTCCAACAGCGTGATGGCTCAAGGGGGCATGCAGATTTCGGTTGCGCCGGGGGACTCGCCTGTTACGCATTTTGTGGATACGCTGAAGGGCGGCCACATGCAGAACGACCATCAACTGCTCAAGGTGATGGTCGAAGAAGGCCCCTCGATTGCAAAGTGGCTGTTGAGCCTGGGCGTCCTGTTCGATCGCGACGGAGACGGCAACCTCCATGTGAAGAAAGGCGGCGGCAGTTCGAAGCCTCGCCTCCTGACCTGTTCAGACTATACAGGCCTTGAAATCATGCGGGTGCTCAAGGATGAGGTGTTGAATCAGAACATCCAGTTACTCGAGTTCTGTGCCGCGGTCGAGTTGACGAGCGATGAGAAGGGCAACTGCACCGGCGCCATCTTCAAAGATCTCGATAACCATCGCCACGTCGTTGTCGCAGCCAAGTCCGTCATCCTGGCGACCGGCGGGATTGGCCGGCTCCACATTCAGGGATTCCCGACCAGCAATCACTATGGTGCGACCGGCGATGGGCTCTGCCTGGCCTATCGGCTGGGCGCCAAGCTTACGCAGATCGACACGTTCCAGTATCACCCTTCCGGCGCGGTCTATCCGGAACAGCTCATCGGGGCGCTGGTGACGGAGGGTATCAGATCCGAAGGTGGACATTTGGTCAATGCGAAGGGTGAACGGTTCGTCAACGAATTGGATACCCGCGACGTCGTGTCCTCTTCGATCATCCGGGAATGTGAAGAGGGGCGCGGTATCCGCACGATGTCCGGGCGCGTCGGCGTCTGGCTCGATACACCGCTGCTCGATGCAGAACATGGTCCCGGCACCTTGGAGAAACATTTCCCTGCGATGATGCTGCAGTTCGACCGATTCGGCATCGACATCAGCAAAGATCCGGTGTTGATCTACCCGACGTTGCATTACCAGAACGGCGGAGTGAAGATCGATACCAATTCAGAAACCAATGTGCACAATCTCTTCGTCGCGGGCGAAGCGTCAGGCGGATTGCACGGACGAAACCGATTGATGGGGAATTCCCTTCTCGACCTGATGGTCTTTGGAAAGCGATCGGGGCTGACGGCTGCGGCTCGTGCTGCCGCCATGCCGCAAGGGAAGTTGACGGTCGGGCATCTCAAGGGATTTCGCGCCGAGGCCAAGAAGCACGGCAGTTCGAACGGGATCGTATCGCCCATGATCCTGCCGGCGTACACAAGGAAAGAATAACTCAAGAGCTTATAGCGTATAGCCTATAGCAAAAACGAAGAGATCTTTTTTTTCGGTCCGAGCCATTAGCTATACGCCATCTGCCATACGCTCTTTTCAGGGGGAAGCATGAACGTTCATGAGTTTCAGGCGAAGCAGTTGTTCGGGCAATTCGGAGTTCCGGTTCCGCGCGGGAAAGAGATTACTTCACCCGAAGCAGGAGCGGCATGGGCCGCTGAGCTGAATACCCCCGTGTTTGTCGTCAAGGCGCAGATTCATGCAGGAGGCCGAGGCAAGGCCGGTGGCGTCAAGATTACGAAGGACAAGGCGGCCGTTCCCGGTCTGGTCAAGGAACTGATCGGCAAGACCCTCATCACCCACCAGACCGGTCCAAAGGGTCGGGAAGTGCGGCGGTTGCTGATCGAAGAAGGGGCTGCGATTGCCAAGGAATTGTATGTGAGCCTTCTCGTCGATCGGGACAGCGGATGGCCCGTGTTTATTGCGAGTACCGAAGGCGGGATGGAGATCGAAGAAGTCGCTGCCCACAAGCCGGAGAAGATCATCCGGGAGGCAATCGACCCGGCTGTCGGATTTCAATCGTATAACGGCCGAAACGTTGCCTTCGCGCTCGGGCTTCCCGCCATGGAACCGGCCGTCGTGAATCCCTTCATCCAGATGCTAGGGAACCTCTATCGCCTGTTTATGGAGAAGAATGCGGCGATGGTGGAGATCAATCCGCTGGTCATCACCAGCGACAAGAAACTGATCGCGCTGGACGGCAAGGTGTCGTTCGACGACAACGCGCTGTTCCGGCATGCCGATGTGCAGCAGATGCGCGATCTCAACGAAGAAGATCCGCTCGAGATCGAAGCGGGAGAAAGTAATCTGAACTACATCAAGCTCGATGGGAACATCGCCTGCATGGTGAACGGCGCAGGCCTCGCCATGGCGACGATGGACGTCATCAAGCTGGCCGGCAGCGAGCCGGCGAACTTCCTGGATGTCGGCGGCGGCGCGACGAAAGAAACGGTGGCAGCCGGCTTCCGGATTCTGCTGAAAGATCCGAATGTGAAGGGCATCTTCATCAACATCTTTGGCGGAATCGTTCGCTGTGAGCGGATCGCCCATGGCGTCATCGAAGCGGCCAAGGAAGTGAAGATCAATGTGCCGTTGGTCGTCAGATTACAGGGGACCAATGCAGACGAAGGCCGCAAGCTCTTGGCAGAGTCGGGCCTGAAGCTGGAAGTGGCGAATGATTTGTGGGAGGCGGCGCAAAAAATAGTGAAGTTGACAGGTAAAGCGGCGTAAGAGGAAGAGTGGAGGCACAGGGTTGATCCCCTGTGCTCGCGCAACGCGCGCCCTCAGAAGGGCCTCGTTGGACGCGCGCAGTGGGGGCTCAACCCTGCGCCTCCTAAAAACCGTTTCCCGGTCTTAGGGGGAAGTGGAAAAAAGAAATGAGGATATCGTGAGCATTCTCGTTAATAAGAATACGCGGGTGGTGGTGCAGGGGATTACTGGTAAGGAAGGTTCGTTCCATGCCACGCAGTGCAAGGCCTATGGGACGCAGGTTGTGGCTGGTGTGACGCCGGGCAAGGCGGGGCAAGAGGTCGAGGGTATTCCGGTGTTTAATACAGTACGGGATGCTGTGAAGAAGGCTCAGTGCGACACCTCTCTGATCTTCGTGCCGCCGCCATTTTGCGCCGATGCGATTTTGGAAGCGGCCGAAGCCGGCATCAAGTTGATCATTTGCATTACCGAGGGTATTCCGGTGAATGACATGGTCAAGGTCAAGCGCGCGCTCCGTGGTAAGGATGTCCGGTTGATCGGACCCAATTGCCCCGGCGTCATCACGGTCGATGAAGCGAAGATCGGCATCATGCCTGGGTTCATCCATAAGAAGGGTGTGGTGGGCGTCGTGTCTCGCAGTGGGACCCTCACCTACGAAGCGGTACATCAGCTCACGACAATGGGGTTGGGTGAAACGACTTGTGTCGGGATCGGCGGAGATCCGGTCAATGGCACAGGCTTTGTCGATGTACTGGCGCTGTTCGAGAAAGATCCTGAGACTCAGGCAATCGTGATGATCGGCGAGATCGGTGGCGACGCGGAGGAAAAGGCCGCTGAGTTCATCAAGAAGAATGTGAAGAAACCGGTCGTCAGCTTCATTGCAGGAATCACGGCTCCTCCTGGCCGTCGCATGGGCCATGCCGGGGCGATCATTTCAGGCGGCAAAGGCACGGCGACGGAGAAGATGAAAGCACTCGAAGCGGCCGGTGTCCGTGTGGTGAAGAACCCGGCTGAGATCGGCAATGCGGTGAAGGTTGCACTCGGGCGGTAGCTGTCGGATGCTCCGGGTCTTTCTGACCGGCCTTCCTCTAATTTAGTGGTCGCGATGCCTCAAATTATCGCACCAGGCAACACCCCATATCGATTACAGAGCTTCTGCCGATCCTGAAATCACATCCGATTGTTTTTTGAAGCTTTTCTTGGTTTTGTGTGTGCAGGGTGTCGCAAGATCAAAGGCCGTCTCATCCCCACAAGATTCGCAAGAGCCGTTAGGTATCTTCTTCTAATCCAGGAGAGGTCCCCGCTTGTAAGGGGAGGGGGGTGACTCTGTGGCAAGGGCTTATTCCCTTCTCAGGCTCCTTGATTGTTCCGCCAACGCAAGCTAGGATCATGTCCCTAATTACGCCCGCAGGACTTGTCGGTTGAATGACTACGTAGCGAAGTAAGGTCGAGTTCTTCACAGCAAACGCTTCGCAAGGACGCGAGGGGGAGCTTACGCTGTGAGAAGATTTCTCCAATACCCCTCTTCAACGAACAGTGGCTTGACGTATGGGCCCGAGCGACCGTTGCCGCTGTGTGCGGGAGAACCAGCGATGCCTCAAAACGTGGTGATCTTGAAGCGAAGGACCATCACAACATCGTAGCTTCTGTCGCGATGGTGACAGAGGATTCTCCGTGTGGATGAGGTGCTTGTCTGCGGCCTCGCCCCAGCAGTCGGTCAGATCGTCCAGGCAAGAAAGGGGGTACAAGATCCGGCACAATTCCTATTGGCTCGCTCATCCGGCGTTTACCATTCCCTTCATTTGACGTCCAAATCAAGGGAAGGTCTTCATCTGACAGGGCAGGAGTGTGACCAAGGTGCGAGTCCTGTATGGGATACATGTGAAGCGCGGATATTGAATGTGCCGGACATGAAATGGCGTGGGAATCCATATGGACGGGCTATGAATGTTGAAGAACGGTTGTAACGTCACAGCGGCGCAGTTGGCTTTTGGGGCATGAGCGCAGGAGAAAGTGCCAGTTGCGAGCGTGATTGCGTGCGCGGTTCACCGCGACACGGCTTCCTGGAAGGCCCCTGTCTGGGAACTGCTCGCCTCGTGAGGCGATGTGCCTTCAGGTCATTTGTTGGAATACACATTGCGATGATACGGGGAAGGAGGTTTCCATGAACGCGCATCCTCCAGGCAAATCATTCGCCTCCTTTCGAAGGAGCAGAGGCCATAGGCAGGTCCATTCGCTTGGCCTGATGTTCCTTCTGGTCTTCGCTCTTATGATCTTCAGCCACCCGGCCGAAGCGGTACCACCCGCGCCGACGCCTCTGGGACCGGCCAACGGAGCCAGCGTTCTGGTGCCATCTACGATTTCCTGGTCGACCGTCACCGATCCGACCGGTGCCGGAATCATCGGCTACAACTGGAAGCTCAGCACCTCGTCGAGCCTGGCACCCGTGACTTTGATGGACTCGACGAGCGGCACGACGACGCAGGACACGGTCAGCGGTCTCGTGCCCGGTAACTATTTCTGGCAGGTCCAGGCGGCAAACAGTGCGGGGCAGCTGGGGGATTGGTCCGCGATTCGGAGCTTCACGGTCACCGGGGCCGGCCCCGGCACGCCGGGCACTCCAGTACTTGCACCGCAGCCGTATTCGACGTTTCATCCGTGGGAAAGCGTGCAATTTAATTGGAGTGCTGTTCCGAATGCCCCGACCTATCGCCTGGAGGTCTCCAACGATCCGAACTTCCCATTGGGCACGGTGCCCCCAGGTATCGTGACATTCTGGAACGACAATATTCGTGCGACGACCGACGGATTCATTACCCATCCCAGCCTGGGTGAGGGCACCTTCTTTGCGCGTGTATTTGCAACGGACTCGGACTTCGCAGGGGGCGTCCGCAGTCTGCCCTCAAACGTCATCCAATACTCCGTCTTTTATAACAACCCCGTGCAACCGCCGCCGACACCGTTGTCGCCTGTGAATAATCCGACGCTGACACTACCGATCACCCTGAACTGGACGGAGATGCCCATACCGCAGCCAATGGGGTACGACGGACAAATCTCCAGCGATCCCTCGTTCTCGACGAATGAGGCGCCGTTTTTCGCCCAGCTCACCCAGCCGTCCTTCAACATTCTGTCGCTTACGCCGGGGTTAAAGTTTTGGCGCGTGCGTTCCACCCAGGGACTTCGCACGCCGGACCTGCCGGCTTTCACCGACTGGTCGGGAGCCGGCAGCTTCACGATCAGCTCGGCGCCTGCCACGGTCGTCTCGGTCGCGCCGCTCGGCAATCCGGAGATGGTGATGTATAGCGGCGCCTCAGGCGCGGTGAGAGTGCAGCTCACCGCAGCAGTTCCCGCAGGTGTTACCGTTGCGCTGGCCAGCTCGCACCCGACTCAGGTGCCGGTTCCATCCACGGTTACAGTGCCAGGCAACAGCGCCCTGGCGGAGTTCCCGATGACGGTCGGACAGGTGACCTCCCCGACGCAGGTGACGCTCACCGCGACGCTGAATGGCCTGTCCACCTCGAACCAGTTCACCTTGCGTCCGCCGACTTTAAACGACGACCCCCTCCAATCTTTGACGCAGGCGACAGGTGGGGCCACCATGTTTGGCTGGGTGGATCTTGAGGGAGGCGGCCTTGCCGCGCCGGGAGGATTCGCCGTGAACCTCTCAACCGACTCACCGGCTGCGAGCGTCCCCATGACGGTCAACATTTCAGCAGGCTTCAGAGGCGCTGGGTTTCAGATCAACACGGCCCCCGTTACTACGACCACCGTTGTGAGAATTACGGCAAGCGCCGGGGGCATCACGACTCAGTGGCCGATCACGCTGACACCGGCGCCGACGCCGTCGTCGTTCTTTGTGAGGCCCCTGTCAACAACCAATGGTTCTCAGGGAATTGTTACCACAGCACCGGCGGGCTTCGACCAAATCATGCAGGTCGCGAGCAGCAACCCTGGACTTGCCACAGTTCCCACTGTCGTCACGGTCTCTGCCGGGAGCGGGATAGGCAGGTTCAACATCACCACGGCTCCTGTCACCCAGCCGACCGTTGTCACCATCTCGGTGTCCAGTGGAGGCGCGACAATGTCGTCCCCCTTGACACTGTATCCCACGCTACCGGCACTCACAGCGATCACGGTGAATCCGACCAGCGTGGTTGGCGGTACCTCATCGACCGGGACGGTGAGATTGAGCGCCGCCGCGCCGGCCGGCGGTGTCGCTATCAATATTGAAACCCAGCTACCCCTCGTGGCTAGCGTGCCCGCGAGCGTCACCGTTTCCGGAGGCGCCACCAGCGCGAGTTTCACCGTGACGACGTTTCCTTCTTTCCTGACCACTGTTCAGCTCTCTGCCGCCCTCGACAACATGTTCCAGTTTACGGCTATCACCGTAACCCCGCCGCCGGTGGGGCCGACTATCTCTGCTGTGTCACTGAGCCAGGACAGCGTGGTTGGTGGTAATTCCATAACCGTAACGGTGACCTTGAGTGCCCCAGCCCCAACCGGTGGGGCAGTCGTGTCGTTGTCAGATAATTCATCGACAATCGCCGTGCCGGCTAGTGTGACCGTGCCGGCCGGCGCCACCACTGCCACCTTCACGGTCACGACCAGCACAGTCACGACCTCGACGTCGGCGACGATTTCGACGACCTATGCCGGCGTCACGCAGACGGTAGTCTTGTCGGTCAATCCTGCGGCCCCAGCACCCCTGCCAGCCCCCGCTGCGCCGACGCTGCTCAGTCCGGCCTCCAGTGCTACCGTGGCGCAACCGATCACTTTCGATTGGAGCGACGTGGCCAACGCGGTGACCTACGAGATTCAAGTCGATGATTCCTCAACCATCGCCGCGCCTTTCCGGGCGAACCAAACCGTCAACGTCTCGCAGGTAACCATCACCGGCTTGCCGGCGCAACGTTTGTGGTGGCGCGTACGGGCCATCAATGCGGCGGGGGTAGCCGGTCCGTTCTCTTCGACGCGGCGCTTCACGGCGCAAGCGGCGCCGGCAATGCCGGCACCAGCGAGCCTGTCCGCCGTGAACATCAATCCAACGTCGGTGGTAGGAGGCAATTTCTCGACCGGCACTGTAACTTTGACTGCTGCCGCGCCCTCGGGTGGGGCACTCGTCACACTCTCCAGCAGCAATACTGCGGTGGCAACCGTACCGGCTAGTGTGACGGTGCCGGTGGGAGCGACGAGTGCGACCGTCACAGTGACGACTCCACCGCTCAGTGTAAATACCAGCGTGACTCTGAACGCGAGTTACAATGGAGTGAACCGCACGGCGACGCTCACGGTCACTCCAGTGCCTCCACCGGCCAGTCTGAGCGCAGTGACGCTCAATCCGACGAGTGTGACCGGCGGGACTACCTCGCAAGGCACGGTGACGTTGACCAGCGCAGCGCCATCCGGTGGCCTAGTCGTTTCACTTTCCAGTGACGCGGGCGCAGCGACGGTGCCGGCGAGTGTGACCGTAGCGGCGGGGGCGACCAGCGCGCCCTTTACGATCACAACCACGACGGTGA
>JANNIV010000306.1:0-3894 GCA_031405355.1 Nitrospira sp. | reverse complement strand
GATCTAGGTAAGATGCCGAGTTTCAAGGCGATTTGCTCTCCTTCGCCAAAATGTCCCGCTCGGAAGAGCGGGGATGAATGGCGAGGAGAGCCCTCCGAAGCTTTAGCGAAGGAGGGCTACGGAGAGTTCCGCACTCTTATTTTATAGATGCGGGGAGCTTCACTTGAGGGGCGTGGTGTGTCACGAGAACTCTCGCTCGCAGAAATCTTCCAGCTGGGGTACTACTGGGAGACAAAAATCCTGCTCACAGCCGTCAGGCTGGATGTGTTTTCTGCCTTGGATGGGAAGCGGAAAACGCTCTCAGAGGCGGCTGATCGAATCGGCGCCCATGCGCCGACGCTGGAACTGCTGCTGAATGCTCTGGTCGCGATGCGGCTGCTGGAGAAGGACGGGGATTCCTATGGGAATTCAATGGCCGCGGCCACTCATTTGGTCCGCAACTCTGGCCAATATATCGGGCATCTCCTGCTACTTCACGATGCAGAATGGGACAACTGGGGAAAACTGGAGCAGACGATTCGTACGGGACAGAGGGCAGTGGACCGGCATGTCTTTGAAACCGACCCTGAGTTAGGCAGCAACGTATTGGCGGTCCTTCACCGGATTGGACAGCAGAGCGGGCCGGATTTTGCCAAGCGGCTGCAGCTGAGCGAGCCGGTACGATTCCTCGATTTGGGAGGCGGGGCCGGAACGAATGCGATTGCGTTCTGTCAGGCCTATCCGGAGCTGACTGCTACGGTGTTCGATTTGCCTGCAACGCTCCGGCTCACGGAGCGAACGGTGAAAGAAGCTGGTCTGGAATCGAGAATTGCGTTGCGTCCAGGCGATTTTAACAAGGATGAACTCGGTGGGCCTTACGATGTCGTGCTGATGTCCGACATCCTGCATTATCAAGACTTTGCAACGAACGCATCATTGGTGACGAGGGTCTGGACCCATTTGGCGCCAGGTGGCCGGCTGGTCATCAAAGACCGATTCCTCAATGAGACAGGAACCGGTCCTGCCTGGACGACCGCGTTTGCAGTCCACATTCTTATCAACACAGAACGAGGCGGTTGCTACAAGACGGCAGATGCGATTCAGTGGATGGGGGAATCCGGCTTTCAGACCGTTGAAGAACTGGAGCCGTCAGCGGTTGTGCAGGGAGTAAAGGCTCATAAAGCGTGAGAACCGGATGGTTGCTTTGGTTTGTTTAGTTTGTCTCGTTTATTTGGTTGAACGGAACTAACCAGATGAACCAAATGAACAAAATAAACCAAATGAACCACGACCGACGAGGGCGTCATGCTTGAATGGCTGAGAGAGCCTGGGTTTTTTGGAACTCATGCCACGGTTGGGGCGGACATGAGCCAGCTCATGGCGACGTTCTTTACGGGGCTCTTCGTGATCGGCTGGATTCAAGCGAAGAGACGCCGGGCGGATGCTCATCATTGGATGATGCTGAGCGGGATGATCGCCATGCTGGCGTTCTTCATAAGCTATTATTTGTTTCGTCAATTAGGCGTGTTGGCCTTTGAAGGGAAGGAAGGCTTTGGCGGGTCGCAAGCCCTCTACGATTATGTCTTCATCCCTGTGCTGACGGTGCATATCATTCTGGTCATTCTCGGATTAATCATGGCGATCTACATGATCGTGCTGGGTTTCCGCGCGCAGCAAGTGATCGAAGGTGTTCGATCGCTCAAGGAAACTCTGTTGCTCACGACCTGGAGGAAGGTCGGGGTGGTCTTTGGCACGCTCACGGCGCTGGTCATGCTGTTGTTCTTCTCGCGCATTGCCACCGCCGATTTCTCGATGAGGAAATTTGAAGTGTATGCCAGCTTGTTAACTTTGATCGCCATTGTGTTCTCGGTTGAGATGGCGATCCAGCGGATCTGGCCGAACGGTGCGCGCCGCCATCGGGCGCTCGGGCGGTTTACGATGGTTGTCTATTGCGTCCTCTTTGTGACCGGGAGTGCCACCTACACGATGCTCTACCTCTTGTACCCGGGGAAAATTGGATGAATGTGGAATGTTAAATGTGGAATGTGGAATGGCAGCAGTTCAGATGCAGAACCGAAGGTGTGCGTCCGGTAATTCAACATTCCACATTCAAAATTACACATTGGGTTAAGAGATGTTGACCTGTGGCTGCGGTCGTTGGATGCATACAGAAGGGGTTGAAGAACGTGTGTATGGGGATGGGACGCCCCAGTGGTTCATTCGGACGGAATGCCGCGGCTGTGGGCTAAAAGTGGGAGTCGATGTTCCTGCCGGTCAACCGGGCGGGCTCGTCGATCGGATGATGTGGACCGACGACGCGATCCATCGGTTGGACCGCATGCCTCCGTATCTTGCCCCGCTCGTGCGCGGTGAAGTTGAGCAGGATATGAGGGTGAGAGGAGAACGGGTCGTCACCTATGACATCTTGCTCCGCCCAAGGACCGGCGAGCGCATCGAGTGGGATGTGGATGCCGAACGTCGATTGGACAGGGTGCCGGCGCCGGTGCGTGCCATGGCACGCATTGAGTTGGAACGGACCGTGGCGGATCGCGGCGGGACACGTATCACCGTCGCGCTGATGGAAGAAGTGAAGGCGCGCTATTTCGGAATGGGCGCTCAGAAAACGTAAGGGGTGAGGCGTTAGGGGTCAGGCGAGAACAACGGAGGCCCAGTCACCTTACGCCTCACGTTTCACGCCTCACGGAATTAATATGCTGCATCGAATGGCGTTACGAGTATTGCCGAGCCTCAGTCTGGCTGTCACAGAACACTCTGTGCGCAAGAAAAAGCGCATCGTCATGTTTGTGCCTGGGTTGGTGGCGTTCGCTGTTTATCGGTTGGCCAAGCTGCTATTGCCGCTTTCGGAACCGATCGTGTTGTTGGTAGTCAGCGGCCTTGTCTCGTTAGTGACGGCGTTATTAGCTTATCGCGTCGGTCGGGCCACTGCCTGGGGGAAGATTGTAAGTGAGGATGGGAGTCGTTTACTGCTCTGGCTCGGCGGTTGGATTGGGTTTGTGTATGGGGTCCAGTTATCTCTGTTAGTCTTGGCGCTGCTCTGGCTAGTTGGGTATGACTACCTCAAACATCCGGATGGCCCGGCCATGATGGCCATCATCATTGCCTGTACCTCTGTCGCGCGCGATGCCTTTGAAATCGGTCACGTGAGGAAAGTCGCGCTCATGGGCCGTCCCTTTCCAACATTTCCCGATGGAGCGGCTCTTCGTGCGATGGTGGGCCATCACGTGATGGCATTCGTTCCATGGGTCGCAGTCGGTCTCGTCGTCGGCGCCTTGGGCGCATCGATGGGGCACTTGGTCGAGGCGAGCCAGATCGCAGCCCTGGTCCAGCTGTTTTCTGTGGCGTTGTTGGGTGGCGCGGTCGCGCTCTGTGCCTACTTTGGCGGGCTTCGTCCAGAGGGGGCCTGGACGCAAGGCTTGCTGCAGACGAAGGCGGGTGAACTGCTCAAGTATTGGTGGTGGCCCGGACTCTCCTTCGCTGCGACCTACTATCTTGTGGCGGCAGGATGTGTGATTTTCCTCTTGAAACAGCCGGGGATTCCCACTCCCTATGCGATGGCCGTGGGCGGATTCGTGACAGGCATGATGGCGTTGTATTGTTACTATCTCGGATTTCGCCGGCAGGTAGAAGAGCAACAGGGGCACACGATGTCGAGTGCTTTGCTCCGATGTCCCTTCGTCATGGGAATCCTTGGTAAGTCGACGAGTGGCGCATGAGGCGTATCTCGTTGGGGATAAGAGCGTGTGGCTGATGGCTTATAGCTGGAGAGAATGGCTCTGAAGAGCTTATGGCTTATAGCTGATGGCCTATTGCTCGAATTCAGAACGACCGAATCTCGTGCCATAAGCCATTAGCCATAGGCTCTTCGTCCTCTAGCCATACGCCATATGCTCTTTT
>JANNIV010000305.1:0-5471 GCA_031405355.1 Nitrospira sp. | reverse complement strand
TTGCCTCTCCTCCGCGGCTGGCGGCGACAGCTGGCCGGGGATCTACTCTTGCAGGTATTAGATGGAGTGGTCACTATTACCGTAGACCGAACCTCCGGTGCTCTTCGAATGACCCAAGACCGTTCATAGGAATGGGTTTGTCTGGTTGGTTTAGTTGATCTTGGTCAACTAAATAACCAAATGAACCAAACAAACCAGATCTGACTTTCCTTGGCCACAGCGCTCTCCTCGGACTGTTCGAAAATGCCCCCGCTTCGCCCCCTACCTTCACTGCTTCCGGCAGCCTGATCGGAAAGAGCCAAATTTCAAGCCGGAAAGCCATGGTTTTTCAGTCATGTTGCCATATCGACTTCTACAGACTCCCTTCCTAGCTCGATGTCGGCTAGGTACGGATCTGGCACCAAACAAGTAAACCAAATAGGCCAAACAAACAAAATCAACCAATGGTAAGTCAGCTCTGGAAATCTATCCTCGCACTTCTCTTCCCTGGAGGGTTGATTCTTCTCCTTGCGATCGGATTTCTTCGTCCCCAGGGGCTCCCGACCTGGTTGCAACAGCCGATCGCCGCCCTACCGTATATCGTCCTCACGTTTGGGCTCATCTTTGGCTGGTACCTTTCCAGCAGTCGCATGATCCTCTCCCTGCTTGTGTTGGTGCTGGCCGATCGGGCCATGGTCCTGATTCCCACTGGCGAAGCCGATCAGGAGGCTGTACATCAAACGATTGACGCTATGACCGCGTTTCTCGTCCCTCTCAACCTCCTGGCCTTCTCCATCCTCAAAGAAGATTCACTTTGGACATTTCGTGGTTTGATACGCCTCCTACTCGTCTTGCTCCAACCTATTCTGCTGCTCTGGCTCTGCCTTCCGGACCAGCATGATCTGGCGACATCATTATTTACCGGAGCATTTATTCCGCTGATGTTCACGGAATGGACGCCAATTCCGCAACCGGCGTTGGTGGCCTTTGCTACAGCATTGCTGCTGCACGGCATACGATTCGTCCTTCATCGCGACGCCCTTGAAGGAGGAGCAATCTGGGCGCTAGTAGCCATTTTCGTGGCCTACCATACCAGCCGGTATGGCTGGCACCCGACAAACTTTTTCATGACGGCTGGACTAGTTCTCTTCGCCACATTGCTTCAATCCTTCCATCGGCAAACCTATCGGGACACACTTACCGGCATTCCCGGTCGCCTGGCCTATAACGAAGCGATCGGACAACTTGGGAAGCGATTTTCCGTTGCAGTCATCGGTATCGACCAGCTCACTCAGTATGCCAATGTCCATGGAAAGTCTGTCAGTGAACAGATCTTAAAACAGATCGCGCCGAAAGTTCTGGCTGTCTGCACAAGCGGGCAAGTCTTCCGTACGACTGGAGAAGAACTTACCGTACTGTTTCCTGGAAAATCGACTATCGAAGCTCTCAGTGCGTTGGATACTATCCGGAAATCGATCGAAGCGGTCTCGCTGTTTCTCAGAGGAAGAGAACGAGTGTGGGAAAAGGAGCGAGCGGCTCAAAAGACCGGACCACGCGACCAGGCGCTTCCTGTCACCCTGAGTATTGGCGTAGCGGAAAAACTGAATGACAGCGCGACACTGACGCTGGTGATCATGTCGGCGTACCGCGCCCTCTATGAAGCCAAAGGAGCAGGGGGGAACGTGGTAAAGCGTGGGACCGAAGAGAATGTGCCGGTACGGCGTTCCCATGCTGGGCCGGGAAAAGCCGCCTCGATCAGCGAATACGGAACGTAGACCTGCTGACAGGTAGGCTAAGGTTGAGGTCAAGGTTGAGCGAAGATTTGACTGCCTTCATCTCAACCTCAACCTTAACCTACCCTGCTACAGCAGCTCCTTCACAGCCTCTGCCGGTCTCGCCAAGATTACCTTCTCGCCTTTTTCGACAATCGGACGCTGAATGAGATCCGGATGAGCCACCATCAGATCCAGCCATTCATCGTCAGACAGGATCTTTTTCGCCAAACCGAGATCCTTGTAGATGTCCTCTTTGGTTCTCAGAATATCCTTCGGTGAGAGCCCTGCCTTTTTTAAAAGATTCTTGAGTTGAGCCTTCGTGAAGGGTTTCTCATAGTAGTTAATAGCCGTGAATGGCTTGCCGCTTTCTTTTAGCAGCTGCACGGCCTGACGGCAGGTGCTGCAGGTCGGTTTCTGGTAAATCGTTACCTCTGCCATCTTCAAACTCCTTCTCTAATAGGATGCTGAAAAAGTCCGCCAGCAGGAAGAAGGTTAAGGTTGAGATAAAGAGAGCCTGATCTTCGCTCAACCTTGACCTTATCCTCAGCCTATCTCATCTCGCCTGCCTTGACGCCATTTTTATCCCTGTGATACATCAGCCCTATCATGCTTACATCAACGCCATGATGCCGACGCCAATCTTTGGAACCAGCTCCAGCGGTCAGTTTTCCTGCGCGACAGCCACGCATCACACCTTACGAGACCTCCGCACCAAGCGCAAGGGACAGCCGGTGTTCGTCGTCGGGCATGTCTTGGCGAGGAAAGGCCAGGAAGGAAGCTTTGAAGTCTTTAACGATCGGCTGGCCATTGTCAAATTCTCCGACGGTGGCGCGATCGGCTATGACCCGCAGGAGTTGCTCTTACCTACCGAGATCGATGATACGGGCACGGCATACTTTGAAATTCGCCCCTGCCGACAGTGCGAACAACTCTTTCCTTTGACCGCTGAAGATTGTGAGTCGGCAGAAGAACCGACCTCCTGTCCGGAATGCCGAAGTTGAAATAGGCTGAGGGTAAGGTTGAGGCTGAGGTCGGAATACTTGCTCGCTTAACCTGAGCCTAGACCTCAACCTCTCCTGTCAGTCCCTCAACGGTGCAACCTCGATCGCTTTCTTAATCAAACAATCGCCGGCAAAAGACTGGAGGGACATCGGCAGCATGCCGGCATCGATTACGTGCACCGTGACAATCTGGAAGCCTTCAGGGCTTTTGTACCCTTCAAGCCTCATGGCATGGCAGATTTCGAGCTTTTTCCATATCAGATTATTTAGGATCGTCTCCGACGCGAGGAGTTTCATATCTGACACTGCGTCATTTATCGAGACCTTCGCCGTTACCTGGGCCTTGTCTTTTGGTGTCTCACTTACCACGGCAAACGCAAGGGTCTCCCCTTCGGCCTGTGCCATACTGGCTGCCCCCAGCATCAGGAGACCGAGCAGCATTAGGAGGGGAGACAAACGCGAAGTCATCACTTACCTCCCCTGCCTAGGCACATCACCGCGCGACGAGCGAGACACGCGAGACTAGCGAGAAAGGTAAGGATTCGAGGTTTTCCTAACTCCAAGCCTTGAACTTCGAGTCGCGCTGTTCCCGCTTGTCGCGCCAGTCTCGCGCATATAGCTGAGTATGCCAACCGATAAGAGCCATTTCAAGATCCACCTTGCTTGTTCATTTGGTCTGTTTGGTTTATCTGGTTAGTTTCATTCAACCAAATAACCAAACAAACGAAATAGACTAAATAAACCAAATAGACCCGATCAACCAGATAGACCGGGCTGGACGCGCAGGCCCGACAGCATATATCCTGCTGCTCAGGGAAGGAGCAAAATTATGCCGCATGATTTTATGCCGGGGCTTGCCGGCGTCCCCGCAGCCAAATCTTCGATTAGCGATGTGGATGGGCAACGCGGCGTGCTCGAGTATCGAGGCATCCGCGTCGAAGAGCTTTGCCTGCGATCGTCCTATCTTGAAACGGCTTATCTGCTGCTGTTTGGGCATCTTCCCACTCAACCTCAGCTCGCGCGATGGCACGAGGACATCCTCCATCACCGCCGCATCAAGTTCAAGATTATCGACTTGTTGAAATGTCTTCCGGAGCAGGGACATCCTATGGATGCCTTGCAGGCCGCGGTTGCCGCGTTGGGCATGTTTTATCCAGGCCGAAACGTCCAGGACATCGAAAATAATTATTGGTCGGCCGTCCGTCTCGTTGCCAAACTGCCTACGATCGTTGCGGCCTGGGCGCGTTTGCGGCATGGGGACGAATACATTCCCCCGCGGGACGATCTCGGATTTTCGGAGAACTTTCTCTATATGCTCACTGAGACGGAGCCGCTTCCCTTGTGGGGAGAGATTTTTGACGATTGCCTGATCCTCCATGCCGAGCACACGATGAATGCCTCAACCTTCACCGGCATGGTTACTGCCTCAACCCTGGCCGATCCCTATACAGTCGTCGCATCTTCAATCGGGGCGCTGAAGGGCCCGCTGCATGGAGGGGCCAACGAAGAAGTTGTACAGATGTTGAAGGAAATCGGCGAGCCAGGGAAAGCCAGGCCGTACCTTGAAGCACAGGTCCGTGCAAAACAACGACTGATGGGTTTTGGTCACCGGGTGTACAAAGTCAAAGATCCTCGCGCGACAATTCTCCAAGGCCTGTGCACACGACTTTTTAAGGAATGCGGTAACTCACCGATGTACGAGGTGGCTGTGGAAGTCGAGTCGGTTGCAGAAGAATTGTTGAAGGGGAAGGGGATTTATCCCAACGTCGATTTCTACTCCGGAATCGTCTACGACAAGATGCGTATCGAAACCGATCTGTTTACTCCGTTGTTTGCGATGGCGCGGGTGTCTGGATGGGTGGCCCATTGGCTTGAACAGCTTCGAGAAAACAAACTGTTCCGACCTGACCAGATTTATTCCGGTGAACATGGTCAACCATACGTGCCCATCGAGCAACGGTAAATAGACGGTTCATTTGGTTTATTTTGTTCATCTGGTTTGTTTTGTTTATCTGGTTAGTCTCGTTTAACCAAACAAACCAAATAAACCAAACAAACAAGACAAACCTTCCGGTTCTCGCGCTTTGCGCGTGTCCCCCCTTGACTCCGCGGCAGCTAGAGTTATCTATGATTTCATACAGAGAAGTCGGCGCGCGCTGCCAATAGATATTCTAAAACTGTGAATACGAACAACAAGGAGGTCTACTATGACGCTCGTACGGTGGAATCCGTCTCGTGAACTCGAAGAGATGTCAGATCGGTTGAATCGCATGTTTAACCGTCAAGCTCTGCCTCAGGCAAACGCTAAGGAGACGATGACCGTCGCCGATTGGGTGCCTTCCGTGGACGTCAGCGAAACGGACGGAGAGTACCAGATCAAGGCAGAGATCCCTGACGTGAAGAAAGAGGACGTAAAAGTGACGGTCGAAGACGGTGTCCTCACGATTCAGGGCGAGCGTAGGCAGGAGAAGGAAGAGAAGGGCAAGAAGTACCATCGGATAGAACGCTCCTATGGCAGCTTCGTCCGGAGCTTTACATTGCCCGATCTCGTGGATGAGGCGAAGGTCAAAGCGGAATTCAAGGACGGGGTTCTGAATCTCCAACTGCCCAAGTCTGAGAAGGCGAAACCGAAAGCGATTGAAGTCACGGTCGGTTAATCGGCAACCGCAACGTCCGGTCTGAACAGAGGCCCGCTCCGGCGGGCCTCTTCTTTTTT
>JANNIV010000304.1:0-3072 GCA_031405355.1 Nitrospira sp. | reverse complement strand
GGCGGATCGGCGGAATCCTCATCATCATCTTCGGTCTCTACTTATTGGGGATTTTGAATATCAGCTTTCTGAAGATGGAACATCGCTTCCAATTCAGAAGCCGGCCGGTCGGGTATGTGGGATCGTTCTTGATCGGCATCGCGTTTGCCGCCGGCTGGACGCCCTGCGTCGGGCCGGTGCTCGGGACCATCTTGCTGTATGCCAGCACCACCGATTCGTTGTTGAACGGGGTGCTGTTGCTGACGAGCTATTCGATGGGATTGGGATTGCCGTTATTTCTCACAGCCCTGGGGGTCGATCGATTCCTTGCCTACTTCAAGCAGGCGCGCCTGTATTTGTGGGGCGTTTCGACCGTGAGTGGAGTGTTGCTGATCATCGTGGGTGTCATGATTTACGCCAATACGCTTACGATGATTACCGGTTTTTTAGAGCGGCAGGGGATAGGTTGGTACCTCGGTCAGTAACCTCGCAGGATGCTGAAAAGGTTCGCCAGCTTCGTTCTCGCATCGTTCAGATCCTCAACGGGGACCCGGCCGCATCACCACTCGGCGGCGCGCACAGGCGTGGTGCTCCTTATTCGCCGCATCGTTCGCCCCAAGGGTCCACCTCGGATCTTCACTCGTTGCGGCCTTGCTGGACGGCCTTTTTGAGCATCCTGCGGGTGTATTCTTTTTGAACGGTGAACTGTAGCATAGGAGCATTGGTCTACACAAGCAGGATTGAGGGCTAGGCATGGGAGCGGCAGTTCTGCGGAAGGGTGACTTGCAATGACGGAAATCGATCTATTGGGGTTTGCTGCGGGGACGTTGACGACCTGTGCTTTTTGGCCTCAGCTACAGAAGACGTGGGTCTCGAAATCTGCGGGCGATGTATCGATGGGCATGCTGGCCATATTCTCAAGCGGTGTCTGTCTTTGGTTTTTGTATGGGCTGGTTCTCCATTCCTGGCCGATCATTCTGACCAATTTCATCACGTTGCTTCTGACGGGGGCGATCTTGGTACTCAAGCTGCGCTATCGAGCATAACAGGATGCTAAAATTGTTGGTTGGTTTATTTGGTTTGTTTCGTTCGTTTAGTTAATCAGATGAACCCAGTCAACCAAATAACAAGACAAACCAAACAAACCAAATGAACGAGACAGAGGATGGCCTAATGCCGGTTAGTCCGTTTGGTTGAAGTAGTTGTCTGCGATTCTTTAGGTGCAGGCGCGGAGGAGATAATGGCCGGCACGCTGATATCGAAACTCCCTTCGCCACCATCGTCGTATCGGTCTTTTCCCACGCTATAGATTTTTTGTTGCGTCGGGCTCCACAACATCGGTAATCCACTAAAGGGATCGTAATAGGATGAGCCGACTTGAGCGAGTCGATTGGGCACAGTGGTCTGTGAGCTCGGGCGCCGCAGGACGACCTGCAACGAGGCGAGTCGCAGCCTCGCGTCGGTTTCCCGCAGTTGATGATAGAAGGGAGCCCAGTCCGGTTCGAAGGAGTTCAGGCTGATGAGGTTTCCCACGGTGGTGTGGCTTGCCGTACCATTAATTTCGTGAACGGTTGGTAAGGTGCTCTGTCCGGTTTCTCCGGCACGGATCATCGCGTCGTAGTAGGTCGCATACATTTCCCAGGTCTCGCGTGTCTGTAATATGCTGCCGAGGAACGAGCGTCCAGGAGGATGTGCGATCTGGCGAAAGGCCTGTGCGGGCAGATGTCCGGCACTCGTCAACCACTGTTCCGACATAGTGAGAGACTCAGCCGGGTGATCGTCATGCACACCAAGTGTGAATTGATGTTGAAGCGACCAGCGGAACGACAACTCTGCTGCAGTGAGTGGAGGGGCAATGTTGGGCGTCATCGCCAGCACGGTTTTGTCGACGATGGGCAGCGATAGTAAAGTCGAGAGCAGGCGGAGATCGTCGGTAATGACGACTTGTGCCATGACTTTGGTCGCGATGGTCGTCGCATCTCGAAGTACGTTCCGCCACATCTGCATATCCATCTTCAGTCGCTGCATGCCCAGGCTGGTTTCGTGAGAAAATCCCTCTGCAACATAGAGGCGGTGTGCAGCGAATATATCCATAAAACGGAGCGTCCCCCGGTGTCCGAATCCCATATCCTCAAAAGGCATCGTGAGCCAACGCTCGTACCGGGCCAATAAAATGTGGTCGTGACTGGTAACGGTCTGAAGCCATGCGTGCATATTCCTGAACTCACGCACTGGATTTGTGGAGCTCCAGGAAGGAAGGATCTGTTCTACAGGGAGCTGAATCTGTAGTTCCGAACGGCCCGGCTTGTCGTAATTAAATTCCCGAGTGCCTTGACCCGCGGCGGTTTCGAGCCACATCTCATGTCCGACCTTGGCCGGATCGAGAGAAATGTCCGCAGTAAAGCCGAGGAGATAGTAGTAGCCATTCTCATAGGGGTTGGTGAGCCGGTATTGCGGCGGTTCGAGGAGACGGGTAAAGGTAGCGCTGGGCGATTGTCCCTTTGAAGACCAGACGAGACCTAAAATCTGGAAGAGGGCAAAAATAGCGATGATGCTGATGATCAGGCGTTTCATAGATAGGTACGGGAGCTCCTAGCTCGGCTATTCGTAGAAGGCATTCTCCTACAGCTGAGCAAAGCCTATGCCGAGAGCTGACCTGAAAAGCCTTGGTCTTTCGCTCTGTTTGCCGATGGGTAAGGGCGAGTATTTGCCGGACTATGAGTGGGGGTGCGGCGGATGGACATTAATGAACTTGACAACCTTCTTCCCGGTCTCCTAGAGTGCCCTCCACATTGTGACTCCTGGGTAAGGGAAGAGGGTGCAAGTCCCTCGCGGTCCCGCCGCTGTAAGTGGGGACGAAACCCGTGAATGCCACTGTCTAGTGGCGTGGGTCGTGAAGCGTATCTCGTGAAGCGCAAGGATTCCGTTCGTAGGCGTTTCACCTTTCACGTTTCACGTTTCACGCAAGAGATGGGAAGGCGCGGGGAGTAGGGTGAACCATGAGCCAGAAAACCTGCCTGGAGAGTTGACCGACGTTCCCTCGTGGGCTGGGGAATTGGCGAGGATGAGTTGCGGGTGCAATCCTCAGGGTCT
>JANNIV010000303.1:0-2399 GCA_031405355.1 Nitrospira sp. | reverse complement strand
CAGCGAGAAGAACGATGTGACGCTTCCAGTCGGTGTCTGCTGCGACGGGTTCTTCGTGACCCATGCCCGTGGGTACGTTCGGATGCAGGACCGCAGCATGAAGCTTCCCGGTCGTGAAGCCTGGCGTGGCGCGGTGCCGGTGCTCGATGCGGAGAATCCTCCCGCTCGCTTATCACGTGACGCCCCGGTTCAGAAGTCGAACTTCATGGCCTACAACATCCATGCGGTCTGGCAACAGGAAGTGTGGGCGGCAGTCGAACGGTCGCGCAAGTACATCAATCAATATATGGGTGGGTTGCTCACGGCTGAGAATGTGGAAGATGCCGAGGCGGTGATCATCGCATCAGGCAGTGCTGCGGCTCAGTCGAGAGAAGCCGTTCGTATTTGCGCAGAAAAGGGTATCAAGATCGGATTGATCAAGGTTCGGTCGCTCCGTCCGTTTCCGACGCAGGAGCTACGGAAGCTCTGTGGCAAGGCGAAGCTCATTGTGGTACCTGAATTCAACTATGTCGGATGGCTGGCGAAAGAGGTGGCTACCGCGATTTACGGGTACTCTAACGCAAAAATCATCGGCGGGCCCCGGGTGTACGGTGGTCAGTCAATGCCGGTGGAGTTGATCGTGGATGAAGTCGAGTCCGGTCTAACCGGGAAGAAGTCGAGCAATGTCGCCCAGTCTTCGATTATGGGTGGCGCCGTCAATCAGGATGACGTAGCCCATTTCATGCGCAGCATCTAGACTGAAGGTTTTTGAAAAACAAGAGCCCGATCCCAGAAGGGATCGGGCTCTTTGTTTTTTGGTTCATTCCGTTTGTTTGGTCTATTTGGTTGAACAAAACACACTAAATAAACCAAATGAACCAATCAACAGTTTCACTACCCCTGTAGCTCATCTTGCACCATTTCCTCAGTCTCGGGCATGCCGTAGGCGACATACTTGGCATAGGAAAGATAGATCATGGCGCTATCTCTCATCGCTTTGGTGCCTTGGGATATGCGAAAGACTTGGTCTGGGTTGTGGGCTGGTGCTGCCCCCATCGTCTCCACGTGGCTTTGAAGGAGCATCGTGAATCGTTCCATCGAGTTTTCGACATCTTTGTAGGCCAGTAGAATTGCGGCTGTCATGGTTGTCCTCCTAATCACCATCAGCTTACACTATGCCCATGCATCCCTTCAACGAGAAGAAACCGGCGGCCCTGTCATCGGAAGTTCTAAAGGTTCTGGCAAGGGTAACGTCAGACAGGGATCTCAGCGGTCACGCGCTGGCGCAAGCGGTCGTGAATCTATCACGATTATTCACAACCGCACGGCCATTGTTGCCGATCCGTTACCTGGATGATCCAAGCCATGCGGCTGCCTATCGATCGTATTTTCTCCCAGTGAACCTGTCGAAAGTCCAAGTCCTGCTAGATGAGTTGCCGAACGACAGCAGTCATGAAATACCAGATCGACCGATGGCGGTACTCGATCTTGGTTGTGGCCCAGGGACTGGATCTCTCGCCCTGCTGGATTGGCTGTGGCATCGCAGTCCTGAACGGGCGAAGTCTGTATCGGTCCTGGCGGCCGATGCGTCCCAGGCCTCTTTGCAGGATGCGAAGAAATTGTGGGAGGCCTACTGCAACGAGGTTGGAATACCCAACGCAGGCCTTCGCTGTGTCGAGGGTAATCTTGAGCATCCACTGAAAGGGGATCTCGGTAAGCAGATTGTGCGGGGCGGGCCGTACGATCTGATTATTATGGCGAACTGCCTGAATGAATCATTTCCTACAGCGGCCGACCCTCCGGCAGAGCGGGCTGGGGTTGTCGGCCAACTGCTTCCGTTTCTCGCGCCGCACGGCACCATCATGATCGTCGAGCCGGCATTGCGGCAGACGGCCAGGGCATTACATCAGATGCGTAATCACCTGCTGAAGCAGGGGTTCTGTACGGTCTATAGTCCCTGTTTGCACGAGGGAGCCTGTCCTGCCTTAGACCATCCGGACGATTGGTGCCATGAGGAGAGACCATGGCAAACGCCCTCTGCGATTGCTGCACTCGATCGGGAGGTGGGGTTCATTAAAGACGCATTGAAGTTTTCCTATCTGCTGTTGCGCACAGACGGTCGCACTATTGTGCAGCGAAGTCCGCAGACCTTTAGGGTCGTGAGCGAGCTGCGAGAATTGAAGGGGGAGAAACGAGCCTGGTTGTGCAACGAAACCGGGCGGCCTGAAGTCGGTCGGCTGGATCGGAAGACCTCTCCTCAGAACGAAGCTCTCGATAGTTGGCATCGCGGCGCCATCGTGCAGATCGAGCGGATTGTACGTAAAGAACGAGAAGGGAAAGTCTCGCCGGTTGGAAGGATTGAGAGCGATGCGGCGGTGCAGATTGTTCGTCCAGTCTGAATCTCCTCAATCAGGAGAGAG
>JANNIV010000302.1:0-17810 GCA_031405355.1 Nitrospira sp. | reverse complement strand
CAACGGCTTCTCGCCGAACCGGTCGCGAGCTAAATAGAGCAGCCGCGTTTCACGGTCCCACAAGGCAAATGCAAACATGCCGGTGAAAAGTTTCACGGACTGATGAACGCCCCACCGTGAAAAGCAGGCGAGCATCACCTCGGTATCAGAATGGCCGCGGAACGTATGTCCGAGGTCTTCCAATTTTCCGCGCAGGGCCCTGAAATTGTATATCTCGCCGTTGAAGCTGAGCGCATAGCGGCCGGAGGCCGAGAGCATCGGCTGATGGCCGAGCGGAGAGAGATCCACAATCGATAAGCGGCGATGCCCGAGCGCGATGCCGGTTGCCTCATCGACCCATGCGCCGAAGTTGTCAGGCCCACGGTGGCGGAGACTGTTCGCCATACCGAGCACGATGTCACGAAGCTCGTCGGCTCCCCTGCGCCGCGATGTGTCTAGAAACCCGCTGATCCCACACATAGGTTGCCGCCTCTGAAAATCGTGAAACGTTATTCGTTTCGGATTGCTGATACTTAGAGGTCAAACGTAAAACCTGAAACTAGCAATTCCACACCCTAACGACGCTTCAGGTGTAAGCGGAGCGGATCGGCGATTGCAGCAGAAGCGTTCACGAATAATGTGGGTTAGAGGGCTCTCTTATGACGCACACCGTATGCGAGTTCTTCGAAAATATTCTGATACCAATCCACAATCTTCGGCAGGCTGAAATTGTCTTTGACACGTTCCCGGGCTGCCATGCCCAGCCGACATCGGCCCTCTGGGCCAAGATCCAGCATTTCCCCCCAGGCCTCTGCCAGGGCATCAGGATTTCTTGATGGTACGACTGTGCCGGTCTCTCCCACGATGCGAGCCGTATCTCCCACATCGGTTACGACACAGGGAACTGCGCAACTCATAGCTTCGCCGACGACATTCGGGAATGCCTCACCAAAGGAAGTCAACGTGGCTATGTCAAAGGCAGCGGTGATACTGGACATATCATCGCGCAATCCCAAGAGATGAAATCGATGTCGCATACCTGCTTCATCGATCCACCTCGCCAGCTTTTCGCTATCCCAGCTCACACCTCGACCGCAAAGCACAAAATGCACATTTGATCCGGTTCGATAGAGTATTTTCGCAGCCCGAACGAAGTTTTCATGGTCTTTTATCGGTTCGAAGCGGGCTGCCATCCCGATCACCGTGGCGTCATTGGGAATGGCCAGCTCTTTTCGGATGGAGTTGCGCGCTACCGCGTCAGGCATGAAGGCGTCGACATCGAAGCCGTTGGGAATCACGACCATTTTCTCGGCAGAATATCGAGCGTCGACATGGGCCCGTCGTGAGGCTTCTGAGCAACAGACAATTCGGGTCGGCAACCATCGAGACAACAGCGCGCAGATTTTCACGATGCGCAAAGTACGGGAGTTATTTCCTTCCCGGCTGAGATCACTGTGGCGAATTCCCCAGGACACCGGGATGCGTCCGACCAATCGGGCAGCCAGGCACCCGGCGAGGTCGGCGTGGTACATCCATGTTTGGATCACATCCGGATGGTGTTGCCACAGCCACCGGGCCAGCCGAAGTATAGCCAGTGGATTTGGCACGCCTCGACGCATTCCCAGGGAGTAGACCGGTATGCCCAGCGCCTGGATTTTAGGAGTATGGAGCCCATGATCCATCAGCGAAATAACTTGTGGTGTGAACCGTGTACGGTCTATTCGGGAGAGAAGCTTATACAGCATCTCCTGCGCTCCGCCTGTGCCAAGATCTGTAGCTAGAAACAGTAACGAAATCGGCCTGTTCGTTCTCTTAACAACCGGCATGTTCTGTTGCCCCCTCGTTAGCCCTCATTATTCATGACGGTTCGTCGCGAAATCGCTGAGCCGCGTCGCGAGAGCGGCGCGCGGAGCTCCGAGAATCCGAGGCGTACTCGTGCAGTACGTTGAAGGTTCGAGGGGCGAGCCCGCCGCCCGAAGGCTCGTCGTAGCAGCGGATCGGCGATTGCAGCAGAAGTGTTCATGAATAATGCGGGTTAGGACTCCGTTGACTTGCACAGTCTCCATCCATGATCGTCTGGTTTTGCCATGGGATTGGATCGACCGGTATTGCTCAGGGAAAGAGGGAAGAAGTCTGTTACGCCCCCGTCAAAGCTCTGTCGAGATCCGCCTCACCCTCCGCTGTGACCTTCGTTGCCGCAGGCGCTCGGAATGGTTCTGTCGAAGCCATGGCTGCCAGTAGCGCGAATGGAACCAGACTGTGCTCATAGGTCAACATGTTGTGTGAAAAGAAGGACAGCCACAAGATGATCGTACCGAAGACGAGTCCGATGCGCCTCGTCTCTCCCTGCGCCCCCCAGATGAGGGCCAGGATCAACAGGGGCACGATGGCCGCGCCCAAAGCGCCATGGTCCAGCATAAGGGCCAGATACTGGTTATGCGGCGGAATGTCGAACGATTCCTTCATCGTTCCGGTCCCACTCCCAACCCAAGGGTGATCGGAGAACTTCTCCCAGGCTTGTTGCGCAACCTGGATGCGCGCAGTACTGGAATTATCGGACACGCCGGAGGGGTTTGTCAGCCATGCCAGCCGTTCCTCAGTATTCTTGTTGATCACGCCGGCCTGGTCCATCGACTTCAGGATAGCGTCCGATTTCGGCAGGAGAACGATGCTCACGACGAGCATTGCCAACAAGAACGCCCAGACCACGTCCTTCGCCCGCACCCCCTTTGTAAAGAAGAGTAAGCCACTCACAGCGATGAACCAGGCTGCGATACTGCCGCGCGAGAACGTCGCTAAGATCCCGAGTCCTGTCAACAGGAGAAAGGGACCACGACAGTATTGTGGCAGAACCGTCACGCTGAGAATCATCCCGAGCACCAGTGCTTCGCCCGAAGTGTTTGAGTTTATGTAGAGGCCGGCTGAACGGCCGTGAATCAGGCTAAATGTCATCGGCACGAAAAATTCATAGATATTGAGCGCTGTCCCGAACAGCACCGCGAACCCCAGCGCCCATCGCGCCGAACGGACCGCGCTGGGGCTTGCAAAGATCATCAGGCAGGATAGCACCAACATGATGGCCGACAGTCTCCCCCGCGCTTCCCGCCATGCGATCTCGGACTGGGAGGATCCGAGGAACCACAACATCGTCACGAAGGCGAAGCCGAAGCACCAGACGACGAGAGGGACCTTCAGAAAGTGCTGATTGAACTTCGGTTTGAACAACCACAGGGGTAATGACAACAGGGATAGCCCGAAAATCCAATCCTTCGGTTGCCCAAGAGCCGGGTATGCGTAAGATTGATATACCGACCATCCCGTGCAAAACGTCGCCATAGCCAGGATCGCGAGCACGTTACGATAGTAGGTGATAGGCATCGGCGTATCCTCCAAAGTCTCGCTGGTTCCGATCGAACTCCCTCTCGCCGGCTAGTTCCTTCCAGCAGGGAATTTCTCCGGGGCGCCGCTACATTCCGCCTGTACTGCGCGGAGTGGGGGATCTGACTTTGTGTTGTCCAGCAACGTGAGAAGAGTCTGTTCAGTATCGACGACGAGCTTCTCGACCGAGAACTGCTCCACGATGCGTTGGCGGATCTGTATTGCAGTACGCGGTCTTCGAGCGAGCAATTTCCCCATCGCGTTTGCCAACGCGACAGGCTCGTGGGGTGGAACGACCTCACCCATGTTCCCCATCAGCCAGGCCGAATCCCCGACGTCGGTTGCGACGCAGGGAACCCCGCAGGCCATGGCTTCCGCGATGACGTTACTGAATCCCTCGGTGATCGAACTGCTGACGAGAAGGTCCAGTGCGTTGAAGACGGCGGGCATATCGTTGCGTCCACCAGGCCAGATCACATGGTCGGTTAATTTCAACGATCGGGTCAGTCGATGGAGCGACTCGCGATACTCGGGCGCTCCCGCTCCCACACAGACGAACCGGAGGTGATTCCGTTTCTGCGCCAACAAGCTCGCCGCGTGGAGAAACGTGGGATGATCCTTCATGGGACGCAGCCACCCTACGATACCGATCACCTGTTCTTTGTCCTGGATGCCCCACTCGGATCGGACGTGACGACGCGCCTCAGGGTCGGGACGAAACTGCTGTGTATCGATCCCATTGGGAATCACGACGACTTTCGCCCTGGAATACCCTTGGGCGACGTGATAGTCGCGTCCTGCCCGGGAATTCGCGATGATGGCATCCGCGAAGCGCGACAACCGGAAGGTTAGTTTGCAGCTGACACGCGTAAGCCGATCGCATAGGCTGAGATCCATGCTCGAGGACCTGATACCCCACACGATTTTGGTTGAAGGGAACCAAGGCTTGAGGATCACCGTCACAAAATCGGTGAGATAGCTATGCAGAATCTCCGGGCGCTCCTCCCGCATGACCCGGCCGAGCTGGAATAGGAAGGCCACCATATCCCACCGTCCACGCTTCTGCAGCGAACGAATCCGGACCCCCGCTTCCAACAATTCGTTCTCCAGAGGTTCTCCGGAGTAGTAGTAGTACACCACCACGGTGACAGCATGTCCGCGCGCGCGAAGTCCTTTCGCAAGGGCAACCAGCTGCCGTTCAGCGCCGCCGTGGGTTAGCTCTCGAATGAGAAAACAGATCCTCATTGGTTCACCGCCCGGCATGTGTGGGTCACTGCCTTGTCCCACATGGTCATGATTTTCTCCATGCTGAACCTCTCGATGACGTTGAGCGCTCCTCTCCCGAGACGGCGTCGCTCATCTGAATCTGCCATGAGACGATCCATCGCGCCGGCGAGGGCCGCCGGATCGTCGGGAGGTACCAGGACCCCGTCTACCCCGTCGTGGATGATGTCGCGCGGGCCGCCGCTGGAACAGTCGGTGCTCACAACTGGAAGTTGACAGGCCATCGCCTCTAACAACGCGTTGGGAAACCCTTCAGTTCGAGAAGACAACACAAAGAGGTCCGCCCCTTTTAGAATTGTGGCCGGCTCTTGACACTGTCCGGCTAAACTGACCCGGTCTGCAATTCCCAAGTCGGCGGCGAAGGTCTGTAGGTTCGCACGTTCCGGTCCCTCGCCGAGGATGACGAGCGACCAATCGGGATGCTTCGCCGCACATCGGCCAAACGCCTCGATCAGGAGATCGAATCCCTTTAGTCGCACCAATCGTCCCATGGAGACGATTGTATGACCGGGACCGTGACAGTTCGAAACCTGTGCGGATCCGTTCACTGTCGGGCTCACAGGGTTTGGAATGACATAGATGGCCTTTATTCCCTGGAACCTCAGGGCCCAATCACGAACGACGCAGGTTTGAACTACGACAGCATCGGCATGTCGATAAAACAAAGACCGCAATCCACTCCAGGCCAAGCCTATAGAACGCTGCTGGGGATCATTGCGCTCTGAGATGATAACGGGGACGCCAAGGCCCCGGCTTGCCATGAGCGTCAGCGTATTGGTCGTATCGATAAAGCTTATTACCATGTCAGGATGCGCTCTGCGTAGTGCCTGACGCAGACATAGGACTGTTCTGACATTGTGACGTATCGCCTGGCCGATATGGGTCGAGAGAGATAAGACACCTAACCCTACGCGCTTGACACGAGGGTGAAGCTTGTACCAATCACTGGATTGCAAGCCGAGAGTGATCAGGGTAATGTCCTCTCCCTTCTCTGCCCAATAGTTGGCCATTGCGGACATCACCCGCTCAGCTCCGCCGGATCCCAGGGATGAAATCACGAAGGCGATACGCACAATTACTCTGCCCCTATTCCTGGCCCTCGGTCCTTGCTCGCAACAGTCGCAATGCGACCCACAACAGAAAACCACATGAGATGAGATACATAAGGCTGGTCGCCAACGCGATCCCGACGACTCCCAACCGCTGCATCAAGACATAGGTCAGGACAATGTACATGGAGAGATTGATCGCGTTACCCCACATGAACCACTTGATTTCCTTCAAGGCCGATATAAGCCTTGCGAACAGCATGCTCACGACATACAGCGGGACTTGCAGTAAATACATCGCCTGGATCTGGCCCACGAGCTGAGTATCCTCAGCCACAAAAGCGCCACGCTGAAAAACTAATGACACCACTGGCTCGGAGTAATAGATCAGAGCAACCGTCACTGGAAGCGTGCCGATAAAAAGCCATCGCGAGTATGTAAGGAGGGTGTGCCGCAGACCGGGCCAGTCTGCCAGGGCTACCATACGAGAGAAGTGCGGCATGACGGCGCTACTCACCGTAAGCGCTACTATCCCGAGTATGAGACTCGTGATCTTGTTCCCGTAGGACAGAGCCGACACATCGCCGGGACCCAACATCGCAGCCATGGACTGGCTTACCAGGCTCGTACCGCTCATTAAGAAAGCGGCGGCGACCATCGGCGCATATTGCTGTAATACCTGTTTGATGGCGGGCGAGGTTCCGTACCACCGAGGAACCAGTGAGACTCCTGCTCGTATCAACCCCCATCCCACCACGCCCGCTTCAATCAGCCCGCCACCGACTATGCCGACAACAAGGGCATAGCTGCCCCAGTATTGTGCCATGACGATCACCACACACATTGTGGCGATTGAGGTGGCCACCGGCGCCGCAGCCGCCAAGGCAAAGCGGTTCTCGGCGTTAAGAATCGCACCCCAGGTTGTGGCCACCCCGCTTAAGACTAACGTGGATAGCAACCCATAATAGAGCGACAGGGTCACCGCCATCTTTTCGGCGGAAAACCCAGACGCTATCAGTGGTAGGAAATACGAAGCGGTGAGGGCCAAGATTATCGACAGGACCACCAGGAACCCGATGCTCACAACCATGATGCTCGACAACATCCGTTGGGCTGCCGGCTGTCCCTCTTGTTCCCGTACCTGAATGTAGGTGGGGATCAGGGCTCCATTGAGCGATCCCCCTATCAACGTGACAGCAAACGCCGGCAGAAGTAATGCGATGAGAAACGCGTCGAGTTCGTCGCTCGTGCCGAATTGGTAAGCAACGGCCATCTCCTTGGCGGCGGCGGCAAGTTTGACCAGAGTCGTGACGCCCCCTACCGTGACCATGGCCGCAAAGATTCGACGGTTGACCGATCGTTCCTGCCATGTGTTCCACCAGTTCAGGCCGACTTGAACAGTGCCTTTCATGATCCCAACGTATCCACCCATCTGGTAGGTCTCTAAAAAAGGCGGTTCGGTCTCGCGGGTCTCTGCTGCGAAAGCGATCGAGTATCCCGATCGACTCCAACCCCTAACAGCCTTCAGCCTATCTACCTGAATCGCTACTTAAAACTTCGAAGAGGAAGTCCATTCGTCGGCCTCTGGAGCCACTCCATTCTCCTCAGCCTCGTCGGTCTCCTCAGGCAAAAGACAGTAGTACGAGTTATCGGGGACTTGGACTTTCTGTAGAACGATACCCAGTATTTTCCCTCCCGCAGCCGTCAGACGTTGGATCGCCAATCGACAGGCTTCCTTGGTTGTCTGGCCGACACTGGCAACCAAGAGCACGCCATCGACCTGGCCTGCGAGAATCACAGGGTCGGTGACGGGGAGTACCGGTGGAGCATCCAGAATGACGTGATACCCTTCCTCCCGGCATCGATTCAGCAGCAAACTCATCTGATCGGAGTGGAGTAGTTCCGACGGATTGGATGGGCGCCTCCCCCGAGGAATCACCGACAGGTTGGCAATGTCGGTGCGATGAATAATGTCATCCAGTTCGATTCTTCCAGCCAGGAAACCAGCGAGTCCTTTTGTCTGACCTCCATCGCGTTGGATACCATGGATGAATCGGTGAGCAGGTTTCCGAAGATCCGCATCGATCAGTAGGACCCGCGTATTTTTCAACTGAGCCATCGCGATCGCCAAATTCACTGAAAGCGTGGTTTTTCCCTCGCTTTCCCCCGGGCTCGTTATGAGAACACAGGCCGGCAACTTGTTAGGATTCGAGAACAACACGCTGGTCCTGATGATACGTATACTTTCAGCCGTGGCGCCGAATGACTGGTCAGAGGTGAGATGCGCTCTCTTTCCCGTTTCAGCTTTTGTCAAGAGTGGTACCATACCCAGCAGGGAGACTCTTGGCAGATACTGCTCCAGATCGTCCGGTCCCTTCAGGGTCCGGTCGCGAGATTCGAGAACGAGAGCGATGCCAACCCCCGCCATGAGACCCAGCACAAGCCCTAAGAGGGTATTGAGCTGCTTCTTGGGTTTTACTGGAATGGAGCTTGGCACTGCTGGGTCGGCGAGATATACATTGGCGGTTCCCAGTCCGGCCGAGAGATCGGTTTCTTTCGTCTGTTTGATAAAGACGTTGTAGATCTGCTGCGTGGTTTCTGCTTCCCGTTCGAGGGTTCCATACTCGATTTCATGGCGTTCGAGCAGGATTTTCTCTTGTCTATGTCGGCCTGCCGCCTCCTTGATGACGCGCGCCCGGCTTATCGCCGCGTTATATTCGAGTTTCACTGAGTCAAATATTTTCTGGATCTCTTGCCGAATCCGTTCACGAAGATCCTGCATTTCCGCCTTTGCGCGAGCCAGTTTCGGATGAAGCGGGCCATACTTTTCCGCCAGCTCGGCAACCTGTCCTGAAACCCTGATGTCCTGCGCCCGCAGCGTTTGAATCAGCGGTGAGCTCAGCACTTCAGTCAAGGCATCCAAGCTCGACCAGTCGATTTCGATTACTCCATTCTGGCCGATTCGGTTACGCAAAACCGATTGAATCTGCTCCATTCGCGATTGGGTCTCGGCGCGCTTCATTTCCGCTCTGACCAGCTCCGTGTCCAATTCGCTGTTCGTTTGAGCTGTCGCCGATTGCCGATCCCGCCCCCCCAACAGCCCATGCTTCACACGAAAGAGATAGAGCGCCTGTTGCGCCGCTTCGGCTTTCTTGCGCAGCCCATCGAGATTGCCGGTAACCCACTGAACGGACTTTTCCTTCGACAGGGCGTTCAGTTCCTGGGTGCGTTCGATGTAAACCGACGCCAGCGTATTGGCGACCTGGGCGGCAAACTTTGGATCCTCGGAGGTTGCGATTACATGAGCCAGACGTGCGCCACGAATCGGCACTATGTCGACAGTTTCAGAGAACCGTTTGAGCAATCGATCGTCGACTACTTCCGGAGACGAGTCGGTTGCCTTCTTTTCCAATGCATCAGCATTCATTCTTGGCGGGGCAGGCAGGAGGCCGCCCAATAGTGACGACAGGGCAGATGGGTTAGGTTTGTATTCCGGACGCTCGGAGAGATGAAGAAGCTGCGCCGTTCGCTGAAACACATGATGGCTCTTCATCAGTTCAAACTGAGTCTGGAAGTATTCCGGGGTAAGGTCGGGATTGTAGCCCCGGTCTTTATCGAGTGCGCTCGGTCCCTCCTGGTTGACGACCACTGTGGCTTTAGACTGATATAGCGGCGTCTGCATGAGCGACCAAACTGCCGCGACCACTGCACACCCCACCGCACAGGCGACGATGAGCTTTATCCGCCGCCGACAGGCGCGGGCATAATCGACAAGGGCGGTTTCAGGGCCATCACCTTGTGTTGATTGGAATGGTATAAAATCCGCATTGCGAGCCATGATAGGTGGTCTCCGTGTAAGCAGGTTGAGGAAGAACTCGGGTTTGGCAATTCGTGAATCGTTAAACGTGAAACGTTTCAGAAGAAGAGGATGGTTCTTGGGAGCAATGCGAGCGCGATGCCGGAAGATTGTAAGCGGACTAGAGGACCGCCTGAGCCGACAACATCACGGTGTTTGCTTGGTAGGTAAACTGAGTTTGATCGGAGTTCCGGTCCTCAAAAATGTATTGGATACCCAATCCCACCCATTTGACGGCTCGGTAGTTCACTCCGACAGCGACGTTCTTTAAGTGGTCGGTTCTATTGGAACCGATGGAACTAGGACTCTGAAATTTATCCTCCTCGAACCCCAGATTGAGATTTAAGGTCGTGTTGTCGGTCAATTCATGCCTGACTGTAAGATTCACGCCGGTTGCCGTATAGAACAGGGAGCCGCTTGTTACCGTCTGTTGGATCGTCCTATAGGGCTGCAGAGTCAGCTTCAACAGTGGTGTCGCCTGCCAATTGAGCCTTCCCATGAAATAGAAATTGGAGTAGCTGTCTTTGTCCCTCAAAAACTGGCTCAATGGAGGGGGTTGATTGACCGTCGCGCGAGTAAATTGCACGTGCTGATATCCGGCCAGAATCTCTCCTGAAGTCACATCCGTCACATTCCACGTCCCTCCTCCACTGAAGGTATACATGACACTATCAAGATTCTTATTCTGGTCATAAATCGATTGAAGCGCGCCAAAGTTAGCCAGCAGAGACGTTTTGCCTGTGATGTTGCGAGTGAATGTCAGGCCGACGTTATTCGCAAGCCTATCTCGACTAGGGCCCAGGCCATTATTCAGATAGTCCCAGCGGATCGTTTGCGCGGTCAGCCTCACACTGGACTGTGCTCCAAGGTATTCAGCCTGACCGGTAAAACCATTGGCCGTCCATTTGTTCACCCCGAGACCCTGCGTATTCACATCATCCACGGCAGAACCTCTGGGATCGTGTCCGAGCTTGTGCTGGCCCTGGAGGTCGATATTGAGGCCGCCGGGAAAATTGAATTTGAAGCTTCCTGTCGCGGTCTGATCTTGGACATCGTTCGACGGAGTGCGTGAATAGTATTGAAGATTGGTCCGATAATCGATGAGGAACGAGTGGAAGCCGGCAAACGGCAATTGGGCTTGAATGCCTGGTGCAAGGGTCGTCAGAAAGTCGCTGACCTTGTTGTTGTTGGCCCTGAACACATTATCGGTATACATTTGGGCCACCCCCATGTGGGGATGCAACCGAACCGGCCCCACCAACACCCCATCGGTTGGAAGGGCTTGAACCAAGCCTCCCGGAAATAGGGGGTAATACCCGGTCATGGGCCACTGTGGGGTCAAGTACAAAGATCCTCGGAGCGCCGGGTTGGCGAACTGAGACAAGAAGGTTGCCCCTGATGCACTCTGAATGGACGCCTGAGCTTGAGAAGGGTCGCTCGGTGGGACTGGTTGCTGCGCCGATGTCATGTCGGCCGTCGCGAAAATTGCGAGGACGCCTATGGCGCATGTTGCGATCTGAACAAAGCGAATCATGGACGACCTTGGAGAGTCCGGCGTTTGAATCGGCGCAGTGGGAAGCCCACGATAATGTTTGTCTTTCATGTAATGCGAGTCTTCCTGTCAAGGCCATAGCAAACAGCCTTGCATTGTCTAGAATATTAAGGCCCTGTCCCCTCCGCGTTTGAGTACATCGGCGATGCATGAGATCAGCCGACTCCCCCCCCCGTTCGGCACATTACTTTGGCGGGGGGGGGGCGACGGCGCCGTGATCATTGAGCGCTTCTCGAAATGGCCATTTTCAGCGTACGCATATCGAGAGAAATGTCCTCCACAGTTTGTTTCAACCGATGATTTTCCAGTTCAAGATTGCGCAACCGCGCGACACTCATTCCGTTATGGTTACGGAACAGTGCTTTCCAGCGGTAGAAGGTCTGCAAGGAAATCCCGTGTGACTGGCACACCACACTTGGCTTCAGCCCCCCGGCAGCCTCCGCTAATATTTTCGCAATTTCATCGTCGGAAAACCGCGATCGTCTCATATCGCCACCTTCTTCTTATACATGAGGTCCAGACATTTGCCGTTTCTCAACTGCCGACTCGCTTCATGTCTTATCTTCCACTAACCCAACTGCCCATTTTATTAATTGTCCTAATTACGCGGTGGGTCCGCCTGTGGGCCTTCATCGAAAAATTTCCCAGGAAGGAAGTGGTGTAGGCGCTGGTTACCAACGATCTCTGTTCCAACCATAAATTGTTGATGAAGGATTCGGGGGACGAGCAGCTATCGATGATCTCCATGTTTTTGCAATATGTCGGCGCATGGAGTATCAGCTGAAATGCATTGAGAATCCCAGGGGAGTACCGGGTGTACTCCGGATCCCAGCCGATCTTGAAACCGAATCCGGCCTTTCCGGAAATCAAGTTACATGTGGAGGCAATCGCCCTCCCATTCAGGCGTAACTCAGTGAAGAACACACGATGTTGGGATTGGAAGCCTTCAACCATTCCCCTAAAGAACGCGGCGTGGGAAGAACTGGAAGCTAGAGAACTGCCTTCTGTGCCTTTCCAACCCTTGTGTTCGAGCTCCAGAAAACGTTCCACGGTATCGTCGGTCACATCCTCACCGGTGAGATAATGCCAGGTCACGGGGCCAATCTTGGAGAACTGGCGCAGCAATCGCATACAGTCTTTGTAGCGACTTTTCAGTTTCGTTTGCAGATAATCCTCACCCGCTGCCTCCGGTCTGAGGACAGCTCGCCGGATCGTTCCCGTCTTTTGCCACTGCAGCGGGTAAGTTTGTGCCAGAGCACTATGCGTCTCCTCAGTGATTTTGCATTCAGGATGAAGGTTCAGGTCGACATAATTGTAAGGAAATTTAGGATGAGACAAGTGGTCGTAGAGCGCAGTGATAATTTCACGAGGATTTCGAGAATCGATCAAGAGCCCGTTCAGATACGAGTGAGGGGGTCGGTACGCTGTGAGGTAAGGGAGTGGCCAGATTAAGGAGGGGCGATTTATTTCAAAAACTCCCACACCACAAAGCTGGGATGATGAAGGGCTTTCCACCAACAGGATGAGGACATTCTTGTCCGAGGTGAGGTGGCGGATAGCAGGAAGAATAAAGTGGGGAGAAAGAAAGGCATTGAAGTGCAGCGATCTGCCTTCAATATCTGCCCATGCCCGCACAATTTCCGGAGTCAGCTCGGCTACGCGAATGGTTCGCACCCGCAGCTGTGGCACGTCACTCTGCAATTTCATCTGATGATTCCCTATGATTGTATTGGTCCATTGTCCGCCTGTTTCCAATACGAAAGGGACTAGGAGCCTGTCCGAGAAATGGCTGACAATGACTGAGCTTGACCGGCTGATCGTCAGATTATGCGCTAACGAGGGACTTCACTGGCGGGAGGTTATGTGAATTGGATACCAGTCTGACATTGCTGCGGACAACCTGTACCGATGCAGACTGTTGAATCAGACGGACCCGGACCACAACATGGTCATGGCCGGCTTTGCGAATAAGGGTTCCCCGTACTCCTGCGAGCGGGCCTCCAATCACTTCGACAAGCATTCCTTCTTCACAATACTGATGCTGCTTGAAATCTAGTCCGCTGACGGCCAGCTTTTGGAGGGAAACCATTTCTTCATCCGGAATCGATTCAGGGCCATTGCATCCCACAATTCTCACAACGCCAGGCAGTGTGAGCACCGCCAACTGGTCATGCAGTGAAAACCTTGCAAAACAAAAACCGGAGAATAGCGGCGCGTCGATCCACACTTTCCGGTCTGACCACTGGCTCAGACGCCTACTCAGGGGCAGGAGTTGCTCAATCCCTCTGCCGGCAAGGCGATCTCGCACCAATTTTTCTTGCCGCGAACGTGTCGCAAGCGCGTACCACGAAGCGGCTGGGTATTCGTGCGACATCATGGGGTGTATTTTCCTTCCTGATACAGCTTCGCCCATTCGCTCCCATTTATTGGAAGCTCGTATATTCTTATTAAGAATGTGGCCTTTATAACTGCGTTCCCAAGTTCTCACATCGTCGGATCCTCCCTTTTCTCCAATGTCCATACCCCGAAATTACTACTACATTCATACCCCATACTTTCGTAGGGCCTGCATGCATGTCAGTTGCGACGAGAGTCGCCTGCATGAAACGGCAACGCATCTGCCCTGCTGAGATCTATGACATTTCAATCAGTTGTATAGGTATGTGAGAAACAGTCATTGCATTATGGGAATTTGAACTTGCTGAATATCATGTATAGGTGCAATACGCCTTATGTCGTATTGCACCTATATCGATAGAGATGATATGTCTCTAATCCATGCCTGGAGCCGCTTCAGGTAAATTAAAAGAATTACAAAGTGTATTCGTCGCGAGCCAAACCGGGGGGGCACGCAGAGGGCACACAAATGAATATGACGTTCAATGCTGGTAATTTTCTCATAATGCAGTTCCATGCCTGAATATCTCTCGGCGGTCTGGCTGCAGGCTTGAAACCAAGTCTGGCTCTGCTGAAGTACTACGATGAAACTGTCGCCCATCCAAGAATCGAATACCTGCTTTCCCAGAATAGCGCTCATTAGTAGCAATGCTGTCATGCGCAGGGGATTGCATATGCTTCTGAAAACGCATCCGTTCACTTCAGAAGTTGACGACGTACTCTTGGGCGCTAATGCAGTGGAGATCATTGTCCGGGAAAAGCCGCAAGTCATCATCGTTGATCTGGAGCTGGCCGACGCAGACACGTCGGAGCTCATCAGGAAATTGCGCGCGGCGGCCGAAGATTCGCATATCCTGGTGCTGAGCGGATTGGACGATGCGAAGTTGACGCGCGAGGCCTTAGCGGCAGGCGCAGAAGGAGTCGTACTCACCATTCAACCGCCTGCCGTACTGTTTGCCGCAATTGAATCACTGCGTGGCTTCGCTCCAAGACCCGTGGACCATCGACCGGCGCAATCCGCCATAGGCCTGATCGACAATAGGTCTTCGGTCAGAAGCGATGATCGAACACGGGCAGGGTTTAAAGAGAGCCTGACCTCTCGAGAACTAGAGATCGTACATTCGCTCGCGAGGGGTTTCAAAAACAAACAGATCGCGGATAGCCTGAACATTAAGGAAGCCACTGTTCGCCGTCATTTCACCCAGATCTTCGGTAAAATGCATGTCTCTAGCCGGCAACAGCTGCTCATTGCGGCCCACCAGCAGGGACTCATTGAATTTAGCGCCGGTTGATGCCTTCAGATACGCCCAACTGGTTCAACCAAAAACGAGATAGACCAGATCAACCTTCACGTCTCCCCATCTCACCAATCTCGCTCGGCTGTCCCGAGGGATGCACCAATGATGACACGATGGTGCCGCAGCATCCTCTGCAACCTCCCGTCTAATTAATTAGGCACTCGTCTGCATTATTCATGAGTGTTTTTGCTTCAATCGCGGATTCGCTGCTGCGACAAACCGTCATGGACCTTGCGGGCTAGTAACTTATTCAAGCGGAACTAGGGGCATCCCTAGTTCCGCAATGGTTGCGCATTCCTATAGCTATGTCTCATTGGATCGCATAGCGCTGTGAAACTCTCCCTTGTCCGGCGGACGAATGAATGAGGCGGCAGATGTCATGTGGAACACTGTTCACTCAGACAACTAAGAACGGGGTACGGGAGGTCCGCATGCCCAAGACTGAAGAAGCCAAAATAAAGCCATCACCGTCAAGATCGATTAAGGCCGAATTAATCTATACTGCTAATGTTGGTGGAAACTCTTACCTCCAGCCGAGCGAACAACGATGCGGGTCTCATTCCGTCACCCACTCCAGACCTACGCGAAGGTGCGCCGTGTATTCAGCGGCTTGGTGCGCGCCGTCTATCGAATCGAGGTGGTCGGGGCAGATCGCCTGCTCGCGACAGGGCCTGCGGTCGTCGCACCGAATCATGAGTCGATCCTCGACCCGATCATCCTCGGTGCGGCGATCTCGCGGGAATTATGTTTCATCGCGAAGGCGGAACTCTGGCGGTCCCGGCTGCTTGCGTGGATGCTCGACGGCCTCGGCGCAATCCCGATTGAGCGTAGCCACAGCGACTACCTCGCTGCGGCGCGGGTGCTACATGCCCTCGCTGCTGGGCAAGCAGTCGT
Source organism: Nitrospira sp. (assembly GCA_031405355.1). GTDB lineage: Bacteria > Nitrospirota > Nitrospiria > Nitrospirales > Nitrospiraceae > Palsa-1315. Next base: position 2,123 of record JANNIV010000302.1, on the reverse strand, counting down.
GATCTTCCCGCAGGGTGCCGTCCGCGGGGACCGTGCATGGAAGCAAGGCGCCGCGCATGCAGCGCTCATGACAGGCGCTCCGCTCGTGCCGGTTCGCCTCGTCGGCACAGCACGGGCCCTCTCGCGTGGCAGAATCGGCTTCCCTCGGTTGCGCGTCATCGTCGGAAAGCCAATCGACGTCGCGTGCGACCCGGAAGACCCAGATGCAGCGGCGAAGCTGACCGAGCGGTTACGCGCCGCCGTCGACACGCTGGCCTAACCCGTATTATTCATGAAGACTTCTACAGCAACCGTCGATGCGTCGCTAGGACATGCCTGACGGCGGGCGGGCTCGTCTCGCAAGGTGTCTCGGCGGTTTCGTCACGAACTCTCGTGAAGAATGCTGGCAGCAGGGTACTGAAAAGGCGTGGCAGACGGACAGAATATCTGAATTCCACAGCTTATGCGGATCAGCCTAATTATCGTTAGGCGTCTTGGCGTTCGCGACTCCCGTCTGATGACAAAAGGCACCGCCTCGCATATACTCTCCCGGTGAAAGCTTTCCGCTGGAATCCCCGGAAGAACGAACAGCTTAAAGCAGATCGTGGCGTTTCCTTTGAGGAGATTGTTTTGGCAATTGAATCCGGAGGGTTATTGGACGTGGTGGAACACCCCAATGCCAAACGATATCCAAACCAAGGTGTGTATGTTGTGGCGATTGCTTCCTATGTTTATCTCGTGCCACATGTAGAGGAACCGGAGTACGTGTTTCTGAAAACGATTATTCCTAGCCGCAAGGCAACACGTGATTATGGAATGAGGGAAACATCATGAAATCGCTCTCTCGCTATGAAAAACAGGTTCTATCGGCGTTCGAGGCTGGCAAGCTAAAATCGACGATAACGTCCGAGGCATCTCTGCGTCGGTATCGTGAGTATGCTCGTGCAACCCTCAGCAAGAACAAACGTGTCAATGTTCGATTGTCTACACCGGACCTCTCTGAAATCCAGGCTCGAGCCGCAGAAGAAGGCGTCCCCTACCAAACGCTAATCGCCAGTGTCTTGCACAAGTTCGTCGCAGGCCGCTTCTTAGAAAAATCATCCCGTCTCGCTGCGCGAACAAGCGGACGCGGCAAGAAGCGCCGGGCCGCTTAATGCAACGATCTGGCTAGAATGCGCCGGCCAGCGCTACTCCTGCAGGAAGTCCACAATCCGATTCTCGGCCCAGTAGGGATCTTCTCCGTTCTGCGTCCATTGAAAGAACCCGCAATGGCCTCCGTGGCGAGGCGCGATCACCCGAATCATCGTGTGGCGCTGAATCAGCGGCGCAGTAAACATGGAATAGGGAATGAAGGGATCGTCTTGTGCCGTGATGATGAGGGTGGGGACTGCGATGGAATCGAGCACGCGGCATGCGCCTGAGCGATCGTAGTAATCGGCTCCACTGGCGTACCCTCCATCCGGGGCTGTGTAGCGGTCGTCGAATTCGCTGAGAATGCGAATGCGATCAAGTCCGGCCAGATCCCACTTGCCAGGAAAGAACACAGCTTTCCGGCGCATGCGCCTTTTGAGTTGCCTCAAGAAATGCTGGTGATAGATCCAGTTCCGGGGTTCTTCCAAGGCTTTGGCACATTGCGCCGGATCGATAGTCGGACAGACCGCGATCACACCGGCCAACGCCGCTTCTGACGAGCATGCTTCTCCGGCTGCTTTCAGGACGAGATTCCCTCCCAACGAATAGCCGACAAGCCAGATCCGATTGAGTCCATCCACGCGCGCTAATTCCTGGACAACGGCTCGATAGTCCTGACTCAAACCGCTGTTGTAGAGCGTCGGCGTCAGGTGTTCGGTCCCGCCGCAAGTACGCTGGTTCAACCGGACAACATTGAATCCTGCGCGATAGGCCTTCGCAGCAATGCCGCGCATATAGTGAGACTCACTACAGCCTTCCAGGCCATGCACGAGCACCACGGTCTGGCAGGCTGTGCGGTGTGGCTGCCAGTGGCAGAAGCCGAGTAATTGGGTATGAGGCTCGGTGGTGAAAAGGCGAGACTCGGTCGGGACTCCGATAAGAAGTCCTTGGCGAGGCCAACAGCCCGGGAGCACAGTCATGAAATGTGGATTGCGGAGCAAGGCTGCCGTTGT
>JANNIV010000301.1:0-2219 GCA_031405355.1 Nitrospira sp. | reverse complement strand
CAGCCGTCAGTTGCTGTGTCATCTCCGGATCTACGTCCGCAGGAAGGTTGGCACGAGCTTGCTCCCAGTCCTTCGCCGCACGAGCAAAGTTTTTTCGGGTGAACGCCACAGTCCCTGCCAGCATCAGTGCCTTCACATTGCGTGGGTCGATCTTCAATGCCTGTTGAATAAGGACTTCGGGCTTGCCCTCCAACTTGCGGCCATGGACGACACCCAAAGTATCGGCATAGTCGGCAAGTAACTGGGCGTCATCAGGAATCAGTCTCACAGCATTCTCGTAAACCGAAGCGGCCTCGGCGTAGCGCCCCAGCCCCACGTATGAGCGCGCGAGCAGCCCCCATCCCTCGCCATCATTCGGATTCTGCGCCATTTTCTGTTTGAGTCGCTCGACCAATCCTTCCAGTGCGTCAGCAGACGAATGCGCACCTTCTGGCCCCCCTTGCGCAGACAAAGAAGCCGCGGTTGGCTGCGTCATGGCAAGTGGATTCCCCAATTGCCAATAGAGCAACCCACTGACAGCCGGCACGATGATGGCCAGTGCAAGCGCAACCGGCCTGCTACTGACCTGGCGTGCTGCCCTTGTGGGCGTCGTCTCCGTGGTGCCTGTTTCCTCCAGCAAACGGCGTTCAAGCTCACGCCGCGCCTGCTGACACAATTCGTCGGTAAGTACACCGTTTACGCGGTCCTGCTCTAATTCAGCAAACTGCTGCCGGAAAATAGACAACGTCTTCTCCTGCTCTCCCGTTGTGACAGCGACTGTGCGTTTCAGCAGTGGCCACAACAGGAGAACGAGGATGAGAAGAGTCATGCTCGATGCGATCAGCCAAAATATGATGGTCAAGGGCGATGAACTCCTTCGGAAAGCAGTTTTTCGACACGGGTATGCTCAGCTTCCGACAATGTCACGTCGGTAACTTTTTTCTGTCTCCTGCGTAGCGCAAACACTAATCCCGTTGCGCCAGCTCCCAACAAGAGGAACGGCCCTAGCCAGAGCAACGTAGTTGTGAGCTTCCAGGGCGGTCGGTATAAGACGAAGTCTCCGTATCGAGTGACGAGAAAATCGATAATCTCCTTGTCGCTCATATCTTTGGCGATCATTTCCCGCACTTCTCGGCGCAAGTCCTCGGCCAACGGTGCATTCGAGTCCGCCAGCGTCTGATTCTGACAGACCAGGCAGCGCAGCTCGACGGCGAGGGCTTTCAACCGCGCCTCAGCCTGCGGGTTCGCCGCAAGCGGCTGAGCCTCATACGCCACAGCGAGACCGGGAAGGAGCAGGATGAATATCCAGAGCCATCTCATTGCTTCTGCAACTCCCTGACCAGGGGTAAAATCTTTTTCTCCAAGATGTCCTCACGTATCGGGCCGATCTGTTTGTAACGGATGACCCCCGCCTTATCGATCACATAGGTTTCCGGCACTCCGTAGACTCCGTAATTAATGCCGACGCGCCCAGGCTCATCTACAGCAACGATCTGGTAGGGATTGCCCCACTCCTTCAACCACGCCAGAGCCTCACTCCGTTGATCCTTATAGTCCATACCATAGATAGGCACCTCTCCGGATTGTGCGATACGGATGAGCACCGGATGCTCTTCCTTACAGCCCCCGCACCAAGACGCCCAAAAATTGAGCAGCCAGACCTTGCCCTTAAGATCGTTCGACGAAATCACTTTTTCAGGATCATGGAGCTGCTGCAGCGAAAACTCAGGCGCCGCCTTCCCAACCAAGGGAGACGGCAATTCACGCGGATTGAGCGTCAGCCCGACTGCAAGAAAACCGACCACGACGATGAAGAGCCCAAACGGGATGAGAAACCGGTTCATGAGACGGTTGGGCGTGCTATCTGAGCCGTGGCCGGCACCGCAGCCTCTTTCCGCCGCCAGGCCAACCGATAGCGCCGATCGCTGACGGCCAGAATGCCGCCCGCGGCCATGACCAAACAGCCCCCCCAGATCCAATCGATGAATGGCTTGTGGTAGAGCCGCACACTCCAAGCACCGTTGTCGACCGGCTCCCCCAACGATACATACAGATCGCGTAGCAACCCCGGAGAGATCGCCGCTTCGGTCATCGTCTGGTTCTGGACAAAGTATCGGCGCTTCTCGGGATACATCATCGTCACCTCGCGGCCGTCCTTGCTCACCTGAAATGTCCCCCGCGCCGCGACATAGTTCGGGCCATTGACCTGTTGCGTCCCGTCAAAGCGAAAGGCGTAGCCA
>JANNIV010000300.1:0-2343 GCA_031405355.1 Nitrospira sp. | reverse complement strand
GTCGTGACGTGCGTTCGTGACGAGACCGATCGTATGCTTCTTTCCGTGCTCTGAAATCAGCTTCTGTAGGAGAGACGTCTTGCCCATCCCCGGATCGCCGGTGAGCACCATAAACGGCGCCGCGTTGATCAGACCGTATTCTAGTAAGCTGTACGCCGCGCGATGCATCGAGCCAGGGTACAGAAAGTCGCTATCCGGCAGAAGCGCGAATGGTTTGGCCTGAAAATTATAAAATGACTCGTACATAGAGAATCAGAATTCAGGTTCAGGTCGAGGTTAAGGTCAAGTAATGAGCCGGATCTTCCTCAGCCCCTCTTCATGCCTTCAACCTTAGCCTTAACCTCAACCTTCCCGGTGCCTCCACCATCCACCCTGAACCTCACTGTCCCAACAGTTTCCGCATACTAGCAGGTGTTGTGGCCATTTGTCCGGCCTTATTCAGCACCGTCCCCAACACGTGACAGGTAGTATTCACCAGCGACATGGCGCGCTGTACATCCTTGGCCGTCGTTTTCCCCTCCTCCACGACAAGGAGCAGCGCGTCGGTGTAGGGAGAGAACGCAAGCGCATCCGCCGTGTGAAGCAACGGCGGAAGGTCGAAAATGATGATCCGCGAGGGATATCGATCCTTTAATTCTTCAACCAATGCCACCATTTTAGGCGATGTGAGGATCTCAGTCGGGTTCGAAATCGCCCGTCCTCCAGGCAGTAACACGAACCGCCCGATCCCGGGATGGACCAATAAGTCCTCCACGGGCTGATCGTCTAACAAATATTCCGCAAGGCCCGGACAGTCCTTCAGGCCGAACACCTCATGGACACTGGGATTACGGAGATCGGCGTCGACGAGGAGAACCGTCTGAGTCGTCTCCATCGCAAGACTCACCGCCAAGTTCACCGCAGTCAACGTTTTCCCCTCGCCATGTCCTGGGCTCGTGACTCCCAACACATTCCAGTTCGTTTCTCGAAGGCGATGCATGACCTGGGTCCGCAAAATCTTAATGGCATCGACGAACGGACCCTTGTTATAGGCAGCCATCACGCGATGCTGACGAAGCACAGAAAGTGCAATATCCTGTGATCTTGTCTTGGTATATACGATGGGGGGAAGCACGGTTTGGCCGATAGCAGCCTTTCCGACTTGTAGGGTGGTACCAGGCTGACCCTGTTGATCCTTATAAAGCTGTACCGCAGTCCGAAATGGGTCCATGTCTGTAAATACCCCCAAAGGCTGAGGCTGAGGCTAAGGTTAAGTAGGGATGGTCAACCTTCTTATTCCTCGCTCAACCTAAACTTGAACATAGATATAACTCTTCCCCTTTAGCCTCAACCTCTCCCCTTCCCCCTCAGCCTAAACCTGAGCCTTAACCTTTCCTCAAGAGCTACCCTGCGCCAAACCGCCTGAGCGCAGCAAACCACAGCACATCTAAAGGCATCACGAACACATGCAGCAGCACGAGGACCATTGCAAGCGCGCCGACTCCGGCTCCCTTAAGAAGGCGTCGGCGCTTCACGACGCGGGAGAGATCACGCTCATTCGGCATGAAGGGAATCACCCCCAGCGGGGGCAACAGCGTAAGGCGCGCAAGCTGTTCCGGCGTACGTATCGAATGGTCGAGCGATTCTGCAACGGCGCCGGAGCCGATTCCTCCTCCGACAGCCAGAAGAAACCCGAGCAGGACAATGGCGAACCGGTTTGGCTTATCCGGCTTCTCCGGCAAGCTGGGCGGATCAATGAGAGAAAACCGCTCCCCTTTTCTCTGGACCTCTAAACCTTCCGAGACCTTGGCTTCCAGCAGCCTGGACCGAATGTCCTGATACTTCTGTCCTGAAGTGTCGCGATCGCGGGTCAAGTGATGATAGTCTGGCTCCATCGCCGGAGTCCGTTCGATTCGGGTGGCATAGTCCTGGAGCCGCCGCTTCACAGCCGTGCGAGTCGCCTGCAGGGCGATTAAGGAAGAGGTTGCGGAATTGAGTTGCGCTTGGAGATTGATATAGGCAGGGTTCTCCGGTCTCAGCATGGGCTTTCGAAGAGGGGCGAATCCGAGCTGTCGAATTTCCTGTTCCAAGGCTTCAATCGTGCGACGGGCCTGAATGACGTCGGGGTGTTCACTGCCTAAACGCTTCGAGGCGGTAGCCAGCGTGGCTTGGGCATCGATGAGTCGTTTGGTGGCTTCCTCAACCTCGGGTGGCTGTCCGGTCTCCTTTTCCAAGGCCTCGATTTCCTGCTTCATCTTCAGAATGTCCGGGTGGTCGGAAGACCGATTGGCAGAGGCTCCGGCATATTCTGCGCGCAGGCTGCGTAAGCGCTCGGTTGAGTCCAGGATACGTTCTCCTGTCACG
>JANNIV010000299.1:0-1997 GCA_031405355.1 Nitrospira sp. | reverse complement strand
TGGTGGCTCACGCAGAGCCGGCTCATTGGAACCTCGATCTTGACCATTCAACGGTCGAGTTTCGTGTGGCGCACATGATTGTTTCCAAGACCACAGGGCGGTTCACGGACTATGCCGGGTTTGTCGATATGGATGCCGAGGCCGGCACGGTGAAGGCTATTGAGGTGACGATCAAGGCCGGGTCGGTGAATACGAATCATGAAAAACGGGATGCTCATATACGGAATGTCGACTTTCTCGATGTGGAACATTACCCGACGATCATTTTCAAGATGAAGAACTACAAGAAAGCCGCAGAAGGCTTTATCGCGGTGGGAGATCTCACACTGCACGGGGTGACCAAAGAAGTTACATTGGCGGGCCAATATAACGGAGCGACGAAGGATCCCTGGGGCAATACCAGGGCCGGCTTCAGTGCGGAAGGGAAGCTCAACCGCAAAGATTTCGGGATGGTCTGGAACAAGACGTTGGATAGCGGTGGGCTTGTCGTCGGGGATGAAATCCAGATACGGCTCGAAATTGAATGTATCAAGGCGAAACCCTAGCAGGAACCGTGAGACGTAAAAAGTGAAACGTGAAACGTAGGGTTCCCGAAGGCTCTTTCTCTGAAACCTTTCACCTTTCACGAACGCCAAGGATGGTCATTTGGAATCTGAGAGTGATCAATTATGAAGGCAATGGTCCTGGAGCGCACAGCGGACGTGGGAACTGCCCCGCTGCAGCTTCGTGAACTTCCAATACCAGCGCCAGGTCTTGGGGAGGTCTTGGTTCGCATCACTGTTTGCGGGATCTGCCGGACGGACCTACATGTCATCGAAGGTGAGTTGCCGAACCCCACGCTTCCACTCATTCCCGGCCACCAAGCTGTCGGGGTCGTGAGTCAGGTCGGCGCCGACGTGAGTGAGCGGACGGTCGGCGAACGAGTCGGCATCGCCTGGCTGCAGCATACGTGCGGTCGCTGTGAATTTTGTACGAGCAGGCGTGAGAACCTGTGCGAGAGCGCCAGGTTTACCGGCTATCAGATCGATGGCGGATATGCAGAGCATGCGCTCGTCCCGGCATCATTTGCCTATCCGATTCCACCGGTCTTCAGTGATGAAGAAGCGGCCCCTCTTCTCTGCGCCGGGATTATCGGCTACCGTGCGTTGCGCTTGAGTGGAATCCAGCCTGGCCAACGGCTCGGTCTCTATGGGTTTGGAGCGTCTGCTCACATTGCCATCCAGATTGCTCGTCATTGGGGCTGTCGGGTCTATGTCAGCTCATTGAAACCGGAGCATCAACGTCTCGCACGTGAATTGGGCGCTGCATGGGTGGGAAAGGCGACCGACCGGCCTCCGGACAAGCTCCACGGCTCGATCATCTTTGCGCCAGCCGGGGAATTGGTCCCGTCGGCCTTGCGTTCATTGGAACGAGGTGGCACGCTCGCCCTCGCCGGTATTCATATGACGCCGATTCCCTCGCTCGACTACGATCGCGAAGTTTTTGGAGAGAAGGTCATTCGGAGCGTCACAGCCAACACGAGGCAGGACGGGCTCGATCTTCTGCGTGAGGCTGCTGCAATTCCCATCAAGCCCCGCACTCTGTCGTTTCCCCTCGCCGATGCCAATCGCGCTCTGCAAGAGTTGAAAGCCGGGCACTATTCAGGCGCCGGCGTGCTCGTCCTCTCGTAACTGATCCAGAATAAAGTGCATATTGCTCCATGGTAGAATTTCTCGTGGCGTGTCAGATCGGTCTCGCTTTTTTGGATCGGTTGCTGCCTGCTGCTCGTTGACTTGCCGGTCTGGGCGCTGGAGTTATTGCCGATCAAGTGACGAAGATCGATGGCCGAACGCACAAAGCGATTTCTCCTACCGATGGAAGATTTCAAGAAACAAGAAGCACCGGATTTCAACGATTACATCGCCGAAGTCGTTCTTGACGGTCACACTTCCTTTTGTGCTGGCTATGTTGACTTCGCCAAAGTTGGTATCCACGTTCACAGTAGTTTCATTTGGAAC
>JANNIV010000298.1:0-2563 GCA_031405355.1 Nitrospira sp. | reverse complement strand
ACCACACGCACTGAGACCCGCATGGGATGCCGACTCTGGACGACTCGGGTGGGTCGTCCGGATAGATGATGCCATGAATCTGCCTCAGTATCATGGCGCAATTCCCTCTATGTGTTTTACCCTCCCATTGAACCCGCATCACACACGAAGGCTCCTACTACACCCAACGATGTTTGGGCGAGAGGCGCTGGGTCAAAGGCCAGGGGTGATTCGAAGGAATGTCTTTTCTCTCGCCTCGAACCCCTCGCTCCTCTCCGCGCTCCTATTATGAGTCATTTTTTGTTCGTGGCAGGAGCCTTGCGCGAGCGCACCTCGGAGGAAAGCGCCGAGTTGCAACTCGGGCACGGACTCTGGGGGCTCTGCACGGGGCTGATCCGGACGAATCTGCAAACCTATCTCGATGCTGAGTCCCGAGGGCTTCTGTATGTGCTGAAGACCGGGCTCTGTGCCGAGTTTCAAATCATGTTACCTGTATTGGACTTCTCCTCGCTGGACGCATTCCTCAGTGACGAGTTGAGAACAGAGGCCCGATTTGGTTTTGTGCGAATCGGTGGGGTGCGCCGATTCAGTTGTTCGTCCGCTGTAAGTCAGGCATTGCTGCTCGACGTGTTGCAAATATCGGATCAGGCAGAGCTGGCAAGACGGCTGAGGCTAGGCATGCACCGGTTAACGCAATCAGAGTATGACGCAATTATCCGTGGAGTTACGGGAGTGGCAACGTAACGGGATGCTCAAAAAGCCCGTTCAGCGAGGCCGCAGGCGAGTCGAAACCGGAGGCGTACCCTCTGGGGTACGTTGAGGATTTCGATAAGCCGAGAACGAAGCTGGCGGGATTTTTCAGCATCCCGCGCTATATCCGTTGGCCTGTCATGAGCAAGTACGCCTCATCGATCGTATCGACTTCCTTCACGGTCACATTGAGCTGAAATCCCAATTCGGTCAGGTTCCACCGCGAGTCATGTATCTGCCCGCGTGGAACCAGTATCGTGCGGTAACCTTCTCGTGCGGCGGCCCGAATCTTATCGGGGATACTGCCTACTGGGCCGATCTGTCCTCCCGATTCAACGGTTCCGGTCAGGGCGATGCCTCGCTGAATATGCTCTCCCTTGAACAGGGCGATGAATCCCACGGCCATGGCGGCGCCGGCGCTTGGTCCATCGCTGCTTACGGGTCGATACGCCACCCCTTGCACAGAGACGGTTCCGCTATGCTGGATCGCGGGTGTGCGTTCAACCGCATAGGCAAAGGCATGAGACATGGCGCCAAGATGATCGTCTCCTAGCCGCACGCCGGCGAGGAGCCATTGTAGTTGAACGGGATTGGGTTCTAATTTCTTGTCCCACCACATCATCAGGATTTCAAACACACCGAGGTTGTTTTGACGAATAGCCGCCAGGACTGGGAGTTCGATAGCCGCGTCCGCCGAGACTGAGACGGGGATTCCACAAAGGAGAGTGGCAATCAATGTATAGGTGGCGGCAAGGTGGCGTGGCATCGTGGGCTCCTAAGCGGGATGCTGAAGGAAGGTTAAGGTTCAGGCTAAGGTTGAGATAAAGAAAGTCTGATCTTTTCTCAACCTTGACCTCGACCTCAGCCTCGCTCGAGAAAGTGTAGCAAATCTTGGTGGGCAGTACAGCGAATAGCGGTTCCTGCCTTGCGTTGGGGCCGTGGCATTCCGTATAAGGGCGTGCATGATAAAGCGAGTTATCAGAGGAATGTTGGTAGGTGTGCTGGCATTGTTCTGGCTACCGCTCGGCGCTGTGGCTTCGAACTGTCTGGTGGAGACGAATCTATCAGGGCAGGGAGCGGCACTGACGCTTCATTTGAGCGCCGTCTGCACGGAGCAAGAGCGAGAGGCGCGAGCGGTGAACGCTGCGCAATTGCTACAGGCGTTCAAGGAAGGGAAAGGGATCGATCTCTTAGGCGTGGTTGTCCGCGGCGACCTGTCTCTGGATATGTTGTCCGTGAGTCCATTGCCGCCAGAACTTGAAGGGATAAAAGAGCTGCAGGGGCGTGAGATACGTGTGATTCCCGGCTCCCTGGCGATTGTCGATTCGGTGGTGCGCGGAACGATCACTCACCGATCGGCACAGGGGCTGCTGGTGGTGAAGGGGCCTGTGACGTTCAGCGGGACCAGGTTTGAACAGCTGGTGGATCTCTCGCGGTCTGTGTTCATTCAGCCGGTGACATTATCAGGCGCGGTATTCTCGCAAGAAAGCTATTTTGTACAGGGGCGATTTTTGCGCGGCATGGTTGCTGATAAGACATCGTTCGGTCCGCACACGAGATTTCACCGGTCTCTCTTCCTGGGGCCGGTCACGTTCCAGCAGGCGCGGTTCAATGGGTTGGGGGAGTTTTTGGAGGTGGTCTTCGAGAAGGATGTCAATCTGTCGCGCGCCTATTTTAAATTGGGCACCGGTTTTTCCGGGAGCCGGTTTCAAGGCTTGGCGAATTTTTCTGATGTTTCGTTCGACGGTCAGGCATTTTTTACCTTTACCCAGTTCGATGGGGACGCAGACTTTCGCCGGGTTACATTTCGATCGACGGCGGATTTTTCCAATGC
>JANNIV010000297.1:0-2147 GCA_031405355.1 Nitrospira sp. | reverse complement strand
CTGGCCGGCGCGCATGAGTTCATTCTCGAATTGACCGAAGGCTACGACACGCTGGTCGGGGAACATGGTTGTTCACTGTCAGGCGGCCAGCGCCAGCGGATTGCGATTGCGCGGGCCTTGGTGGCGAATCCGCGCATTCTGATTTTTGATGAAGCCACGAGCGCATTGGACTATGAATCCGAAGCGATTATTCAACAGAACATGGCTTATATCAGCCGAGGACGGACGGTCTTTGTGATTGCCCATCGATTGAGCACGGTGCGACCGGCTCACCGGATTTACGTGATTGAGAAAGGCGAGATGGTCGAAGAAGGGTCGCATGACGATCTGCTTCGCCTGAACGGAGTCTATGCGCGATTGTATAAGCACCAAGATGGCTATGTGCCAGCCGCATAGACCGTAGGAAGGCTCTACCGCAATATGGCATTTGGCGCACTTTCACGGCATTGGACAGTCTGGAAGGCCGCGTGGCAGGCCGAGCGCGGCCAGGCACTCGGTTCTATCCCTGGCGGACGATCGACGGAGTTCCTTCCCGCCGTATTGGAAATTCAACAGGCCCCGCCTTCGCCGATCGGCCGCGCCATCCTCTGGACGATCATGGCGGTCTTTGCGAGCGCGGTGCTGTGGGCCAATCTCGGCTGGATCGATATCGTGGCCACCGCACAGGGTAAGATTATTCCGAGCGGCTATTCGAAGGTGATTCAGCCGTATGAAGCAGGTGTGATTGCCGCGATCCATGTGCAGAACGGGCAACTGGTGAAGCGCGGCGATGTGTTGATCGAGCTGGACCCCACGCTGAACCGGGCCGATCACGATCGAGCATCCAATGAATATCGAGCGGCCAAGGTCGAAGCAGCGCGGCTCCGCGCGCTCATTGCTGGCAGCTCAACCTTCGAGGCTCCTCCTGATGGGGATCCTCAATACGTACTGTTGCAAAGGCAACTCCTTCGGGATCAGGTGGCCGAGTATCAGGCCAGAGCAGCTTCGGCGAAGCATCTGATTGACCAGCGCAAGGCGGGGCTCGATCAGACGCGAGAGAATATCAGCCGGCTGGAATCGACGGTTCCCATGGAGGCTGAACGGGCGGACGCCTACAAGAGGCTTCTCGACCATGAGGCGGTTACGAAGATGGATTTCCTGCAAGCCGAGGGGCAGCGGATCGACAAGACGCAGGAATTGGCTGGGCAGCGCAAGAAGCTCATGCAAGATCAATCCGCGCTCGCAGAAGCCGAAAAAAACTATCGAGTTCTGGTGTCGGAGTTCCAGCAATCCAAACAGATGGAACTCTCGACGATCGAGACCAAGGTGGCGTCGCTGGTGCAGGAGGTGACCAAGGCGGGACAGAGGGCGGACTTCCAGCGCCTGACGGCGCCGATTGACGGTGTGGTCCAGCAAGTGGCGGTTCATACGGTGGGCGGCGTCGTCACGCCGGCACAGGAACTGCTCATCGTCGTTCCGCAGGAACATCCGGTGGAGGTCGAGGCACAGGTCGAAAATAAAGACGTGGGGTTTGTCAAAAACGGCCAGATCGTCGAGATCAAAGTCGAAACATTCCCCTTTACCCTCTACGGGACGATTCCCGGTAAGGTCGTAAGCGTGTCCGACGATGCTGCGCCGATAGAAAAGGTCGGCCTGGTCTATCCGACGCGAGTGAGTATTGATCGATCGACGATGCAGGTGGAGGGGAAACAGGTCAATTTGTCGCCTGGTATGGCGGTGACGGTGGAGATCAAGACCGGCCAGCGCCGTGTCATCGAATATCTGCTGAGTCCGTTGCTGAAATCGATTAACGAGAGCCTGCGGGAACGGTAGATGCGGGTTATTCAATGATGAAACAGAAGCGAATCATTCGAGCCATTGGGACATTCCTTTGCGCAATGGCGATCGGTCTCCTTACGATGATGGACCAAGGGGTCGGCAGTGCCGCGGGCGATCCAGACCTCCTGTCAAAGCCAGCGCCCTTGCTGCCGTTGACGCTGACCCTGCGCGATGCTTTGGCGGCAGCTGTGGATAACAATCCGGACGTGCAACTCTACAAAGAGCGTATCGAAGCGGCGCAGGGCCAAGTCCAGACACAATTGGGAGCCCTGCTTCCCAATCTCTCCATGAATGTCCGACAGACCCAACAGACGCAGTTTCTCGGGACG
>JANNIV010000296.1:0-13933 GCA_031405355.1 Nitrospira sp. | reverse complement strand
GCGCGAGAATTCAGACTTCCTCAACAACGACTGGACTGTTCGTGACCTTCCAGGATCTCATTCTCACGTTGCATCACTACTGGGCCGACCAAGGCTGCGTCATCCATCAACCCTATGATCTGGAGATGGGGGCGGGCACCTTTCATCCGGCCACATTCCTCAAGTCCCTTGGTCCGGAGCCCTGGCGGGCGGCCTATCCCCAACCGTGCCGGCGTCCTACGGATGGACGATACGGCGAGAATCCCAATCGCATGCAGCATTACTACCAGTATCAGGTCGTGCTGAAGCCGGCGCCGGATAATATTCAATCGTTGTATTTGGAGAGTCTGGCCCAATTGGGGATTAATCCGAAGCAGCACGACATCCGTTTCATTCAAGACGATTGGGAGTCTCCCACACTGGGCGCCTGGGGCCTCGGCTGGGAGGTGCGTCTCGATGGGATGGAGATTACCCAGTTCACCTATTTCCAGGAAATCGGCGGGATCGAGCTGAATCCCATTACCGTCGAAATTACCTACGGGACTGAACGCATCGCCATGTATCTGCAACAGGTGAATAATGTGTTTGACCTCGCCTGGAACGATTCCGTCACCTATGGAGATATCCATCACGAAACGGAAGTGCAGTTTTCCACCTACAATTTCGAAGAAGGCGATGTGGCGATGCTCATGGCCACGTTTCAATCGTTCGAAGGAGAATGCAGGCGGCTGTTGGCGAATCGCGACAAGCGGTTGACGCTCCCGGCCTACGAGTTCTGTATCAAATCATCGCACCTCTTCAATCTGCTCGATGCCCGAGGGGCGATTAGCGTGGCGGAGCGCACAGGCTATATCGCCAGAGTTCGCGCCCTTGCCCGTCAATGTGCCGAGCGCTATATCGAAGAACGGGCGGCGATGGGGCATCCGCTGCTCAATCGCGGGACGGGGTATAGTGGAGTAAAGGTGTCGGGTTCTCGTTCCAAAACCGTGGCTCGCCGCCCATAGAACCGCAGAAGGATCTATGCCAAAGACTGAGAAATCTCGTCGCCCCGTTCCCTCTGCGAAGAGGAGGAGTCGCCCTTCTCCAGTGACTGCTGCCGAGTTGTTGCTTGAGATCGGCGTCGAAGAACTTCCCTACCAGTTCATCGCTCCCGCCCTGGCTGCTCTCAAAGATTCTGCTGAACAGCTGTTGCGAGACCAACGTCTTGCGTTTCAATCGACCCGCACGCTGGGAACTCCACGGCGTTTGACCCTGGTGGTTGCAGGCCTTGCGACCCAGCAAACTTCCATGGTCAAGGAAGCGATGGGGCCTTCCAAAGCGGTGGCGTTCGATCCTGCCGGTCAGCCGACCAGAGCGGCGACAGGCTTTGCCGCAGGACAAGGAGTTTCTGTCCAAGACCTGCAGATTCGCCAGACTCCGAAGGGGGAGTATCTTTTTGCAGTGAAGCAGGAGCAGGGGCGGCCTGCCAATGTGGTTCTGAAAGAACTCCTCCCGCAGTTGATCTCGAAACTTTCTTTTCCGAAAGCGATGAAGTGGAACAGCACCGGCGCGAAGTTCGCTCGGCCGGTACGGTGGCTGGTGGTGTTGTACGGAGGGGCCACGCTTCCGATCGAAGCTGCAGGGATTATTGCCGGCAACCGGACCGAAGGCCATCGTGTGCTAGGGAGTGCGAAGGGAATTGTGGTTCGAGACTCCGAGTCCTATCTGAAGGGGCTTGAACGTCAGGGGGTTATTTCTGACCCTGAGCGCCGACGTCGCATGATTGAAGAACAGATTTCGATATTGTGCAAGAAAACTGGCTTCATGTTGAATGTGGACGGAGACTTGTTGGATCAGGCGGTCTATACGACCGAATGTCCCAATGCCATTATCGGTTCCTTTAAAGCTGCCTATCTTGAGGTACCGCAAGAGATCTTAATCACCTCCATGAAAGAGCATCAGGGGTTCTTCTCCTTGATGCACAAAGAGACCGGGAAGCTCGTTCCCCATTTCATTGCGGTGACGAACAATCGAGCCAAAGACATGGGATTGATTCGCGAAGGCAACGAGCGGGTCCTGGCGGCGCGTCTGGCCGATGCGAAGTTCTTTTTTGACGAAGACCGGAAGGTCAAACTCGGGGAACGGGTCCCGAAGCTGGCCGGCGTCACGTTTCAACAGAAGCTCGGAACAATGGAGAAAAAACAGCAACGGATCAGGAAGCTGGCCAGCATGATCGCGACGAGTGTGCGGCCTCAGGACTACGAATTGAAACTGACCTGCGAGAGGGCCGCGGATCTTTGCAAGGCTGACCTTCTCACCGGCGTGGTCGGTGAATTCCCGGAACTGCAGGGCATCATGGGGGGCGAGTATGCGAAACATGATGGTGAGTCTGAGGCGGTCAGTCAGGCCATCAGAGAGCAATATCTGCCGCGATCGATAGAAGGGGAGTTGCCCAAGACCCTCGCTGGTCAGGTGCTCTCGTTGGCCGACCGGCTGGATTCGGTGGCGGCTTTTTTCTATGTAGGTCTCGTGCCGACCGGATCGGAAGATCCTTTTGCCCTGCGCAGGAATGCCACGGCCATCGTCCGGATTATTCTTGAGAGTAATCTGCGCATCGATGTGGGGATCTTCGTCGATGCCGCGAGACAGCTTGTCATTGCCGAGGGCTTCAAGGGCGGGCAAGATTCCGGGCCGGAGGGCCGACGCCGGATGACGGAATTTATTTTTGAGCGGGTTCGACACTATGGCAAGGTCGTCCACTCGCTACGAGATGATGTCATCGAAGCGGTGCTCAAGCCGGCTCACGTCAAGACGTTGGACCTTGTCGATCTTGTTCTGAGAATGAAGGCCCTGGAATCCGTGACCACGAAACCGGAATTCGATCCGTTGATCGTCGGCTTCAAGCGTGCGCACCGGCTTGTTGAGAAAGAGAAGTGGGATCGCAAGCCGGTCGACAAGGCGCGGTTCGAACATCCCACGGAGTCGGCGCTGTACCTGGCCATTGCGGAAGAACGAAGCAAGATGCTGTCCGCGATGACCCGTGGGGACTATGGCCAGGCCCTGGACTCGTTGGTGCGTTTGAAGCCTGCCATCGATGCATTTTTCACAGCAGTCATGGTGAATGCGGAGGATCCGGCTATCCGGAGCAACCGGCTGTCATTGCTCCAGGAAGTCGATGATTTCTTCAACTCATTCGCGGACTTTTCACAGATTGTGGTACAAGGAGGGTAGAGACAGATGGTCAGGTGAGCCCCCCGTGCTCGCGCAACGCGCGGCCTGGGACAGGCGGCGTCTCGGCGCCGCGAGGGTGGGCGGGTGAAAACTGGGAAGGCCCTCGTTGGACGCGCGCAATAGGGGACTGATCGAGACCACCTATTGAATGAGACAAAACGGTCAGGTGAGGGGATGGGTCAATCATTGTCAGACGATCAGCGTCGGGCGAAGAGAGTCCGTCGGTTCACCATTGGCGTGTCTCTCGCCATGATCGTTTTCTGCAACGCGATTGTTTTGGTTGGGCTATGGGCCAGCGGGATGAACCTCGATGAACTGGCAGCGACCCCCGATGTATTTAATTCCAAACAGGATATTTGTCTGCGGCTCGGTTGGCAGCCTGTCACGGGAGTGACGGAACCGGTGCGTCTCTGCTCGGAGTGGATCAATCTGTCCGATCCGTCAGGCAAGACGCATCAGCTGCAACGGGAGATCAAGTTTCGGCAAGGGCCTGACGGACAGTATTATCTAGATCGAGGAGGGCAGGCCGACTACCGGTTGCTCATATCGGTGCTGGCTGTCGTGGCAGTCATAGCATTCGGGCTGGTGGCGAAATGGTATCTGGTCGGTTGGTATCGGTTACGTCTCGAGTCCGCTGCTGGCCACGGGGCGACAATTGTCCATTGAATTGAACTGAAGTCAACGCGAAGGAGAGGGCAGCGTGGCAAAGAAATATGTGTACTACTTCGGTGACGGCAAAGCCGAAGGCACCTCCAACATGAAAGAGCTCCTTGGCGGGAAAGGCGCCGGGCTTGCCGAAATGACCAATCTCGGCATCTCCGTTCCGCCTGGCTTTACGATTTCCACCGAGGCCTGCGTCGAATATTACAAGAACGGGAAGCAGTATCCTCCCGGCATGTGGGATGCCGCGCTGAAATCGCTCAAGCGGGTTGAGCGGTCGATGGGCATGGGGTTCGGCGACCCTGAGCGGCCGTTGCTGGTCTCGGTCAGGTCCGGCGCCAGGGCTTCGATGCCGGGAATGATGGACACAGTACTGAATGTCGGTCTGACGACCAAGACGGTCGAGGGACTGGCGGAAAAAACACGCAACGATCGGTTCGCCCAGGACAGCTATCGGCGCTTTGTGTCTATGTACGGCAGTATTGTCATGGGCGTGCCGCGCGAACATTTCGAAGCGATCCTCAAGCACAAGAAGGCCGAGGTGGGGGTGGCACACGAAACCCATCTCGATGCGCGGCATCTTCGAGAATTAGTCTCTAGCTTTAAGGCGCTCATCAAGGAAGAAACGAAGAAAGAGTTTCCCGATGAGCCGCTCGAACAGCTTCGTTTGGCTGTCAACGCTGTCTTTTCCTCCTGGTTCGGGGCGCGAGCTGTCACGTATCGGCGGCTCTATGGGATTCCCGATTCGTGGGGCACGGCCATCAATGTGGTGGCGATGGTATTCGGCAACATGGGGGAAACCAGCGGCACCGGTGTGGCGTTCACTCGCAATCCGGCCACCGGTGATAAGGATTTTTTCGGCGAGTGTTTAATGAATGCTCAAGGCGAGGATGTCGTAGCTGGCATCAGGACCCCGCTTCCGGTCAATGCGCTCGCCAAGAATGTGCCGGAGGCCTACAAGGAACTGGAGCGCACTTACAAGAAGCTCGAAAAGCACTATCGGGATATGCTCGATTTGGAATTTACGATCCAAGAGGGCAAGCTCTACATGCTGCAAACTCGGGTCGGCAAACGGACTGGTATTGCTGCCGTGAAAATTGCGGTCGACATGGTCAGAGAGGGTCTTATCTCGAACCGAGAGGCGGTGCAGCGGATAGGGCCGGAGCAGTTGTCGCAATATCTCTATCCAATTTTCGATACGAAAGAAGAATCGAAATCCAATCCCCTGGGGAAAGGCCTCCCAGCCGGTCCTGGCGCGGCAGCCGGGAAGATTGCGCTCACTCCCGATCGGGCCGTGACAATGAAAGCAGCCGGCACCCGAGTGGTATTGGTTCGCCAGGAGACCAGTCCGGACGATATTCACGGGATGAACGCGGCTGCAGGATTTTTGACAGCCCGGGGCGGAATGACATCCCACGCGGCGGTGGTTGCCCGGCAAATGGGCAAGGTCTGCGTGGCCGGGTGTGATGCGGTGGAAGTACTGGACGGCCAATCCGTTCGCATTGGAGCCAAAGTATTCCGCGAGGGGGACTATCTGTCGATCAACGGGTCGACCGGCAATGTATATGAGGGAGATCTTCCCGTCGTCGAATCTGAAATCATTCAAGTGATCCAGGGCAAGTTGGATGCGAAGAAGTCGGACAAGTACCAGCGGTTTGCATTGATTCTGTCATGGGCCGACCGCGTGCGGACGCTTCGCGTCCGCGCTAATGCGGATGTGCCGGATCAGGCGAAAATCGCGCGAGGTTTCGGGGCGGAAGGGATTGGACTCTGCCGGACAGAGCATATGTTCTTTGCCGAGGATCGCATCCCGATCATGCAGAAGATGATTCTGGCGCGAACCAAAGAAGAGCGTGAAAAGTTTCTCGATCAGCTCCTGCCGCTGCAAAAACAAGATTTCATCGGACTCTATCGCGAGATGGCGGGTTATCCGGTCACCATTCGTCTGCTCGATCCACCCTTACACGAATTTCTGCCGAAGCGTGAAGATTTGATGGTGGAAATTGCGCAGCTGGAGTTGACCGGGCGCGACGGATCCAGGCTTGAGGAAAAGCGCCGGTTGCTGGCTCGCGTCGAGGAGCTCCATGAGTTCAATCCTATGCTCGGGTTACGTGGCTGCCGGCTTGGCATTACGATGCCGGAGATTACCCGTATGCAGGCTCGGGCCATCATGGAAGCCGCGTGTGAGTTGGCCAAGGAAGGGAAGAAGATCGTCCCGGAGATCATGATCCCACTGGTGGGAATGGTCTCGGAAATGAAGGCGCAGAAAGATTTGATCCGCGAAGTGGCGCAGGAGACGATGAAGCGGTACAACGTGAAGCTCTCCTATCTCGTGGGCACGATGATCGAACTGCCTCGTGCCGCCGTGACGGCGGACCTTATTGCGACAGAGGCAGAGTTCTTTTCGTTCGGGACGAACGACCTGACCCAGACCACGTTCGGTTTCTCCCGTGACGATGCCGCAAAGTTCATCGATTTTTATCGGACTGCGAACATTTTGGAATCCGATCCCTTTGCGGTGCTCGACCGAGAAGGGGTGGGAGCCTTGATGAGGCAGGCTATTGCCGGAGGCCGGAAAACACGCCCCGGGATTAAGCTCGGCATCTGCGGTGAGCATGGCGGTGATCCCAGTTCCGTTGAGTTCTGTCATGAACTTGGATTGGACTACGTGAGCTGCTCGCCCTACCGTGTCCCCATTGCGCGCCTTGCAGCAGCTCATGGAGCCTTGGCCGAAGCCAGGTCGAGCGGTTCGCTCCCCACGCGCAAGGTGTCAGGGCCCAGCGCGAAGGGGAAAAAGACGACGAAGAAGACCACCAAGACGAAGTCGGATCAGCGGCCTCGCAGCCGATCGCGCGGCACGCGCAAGACACGGTGATCGACACCATACTGCACCGCCACTTTATGACTCTGGCGCTCCGTCTCGCGGCGAAGGGCCGGGGCAAGACCAGTCCCAATCCCATGGTCGGCGCCCTCGTAGTGAAGAATGGCCGCATCGTGGGCCGCGGATACCATCACGGTCCAGGGCAACCTCACGCAGAAATTCTTGCGCTCAACCAAGCGGGGTCACTCGCTAACGGCGCGACGTTGTACGTCACGCTCGAACCCTGCTGCCACCTTTTCAAACGAACCCCACCTTGCGTGCCGGCAGTAGCTCAATCCGGAGTGCGACAAGTGGTGGTGGCGATGGTTGATCCCAATTCCTCAGTCAAAGGACGAGGCATTGCCGCCTTACGTCGAGCCGGAATCACGGTGACAACGGGTATTGCACAAGAGGAAGCGGCCCAGTTGAATCGCGCCTATCTCCATTGGGTGAGGACGGGCCGTCCATATGTGATCTTGAAAGCCGGAATGACATTGGATGGAAAGGTAGCCACGGCGAAGGGGGAGTCGCGATGGATTACCGGCCCGCGCGCGCGGCAAGAGGCGCATCGATTTCGGAGTCAGGTGGATGCGGTGGTCGTCGGGGTCGGCACCGTCATCCACGATGATCCCGCGCTGACGGCGCGATTGTCCGATCGTCCACTCAAGCTGGCGCCTCGGCAACCGTTGCGTGTCGTGCTCGATAGTAAACTCAGGACACCAATGACGGCGCGGATCTGTGCCAAGCAGGACCAGGCGAAGACCTTGATCGTGACTACGAGTCGCGCATTCCAGTCCAGGCACCGCCCATTTGAACGGGTAGGGGTGGAGGTCCGGTCCCTCCCGGCGAAGAAAGGGCGGGTCTCGCTTCCGGCGCTTATGACCGTGCTGGGCAAGCGCGGGATCACGTCCGTGCTCATCGAGGGAGGCAGTACCGTCAATGCCGCAGCGTTACGCGAGAAATTGGTCAATCACGTCGTGCTCTATCTCGCTCCTATTCTTATGGGAGGACAGGATGCTAAGGCGGTAATTGGCGACCGGAGTCCGAAACGCTTGGCCCAAGCACTGACATTGCGCCACGTCACAGTTCGCCGCATCGGGATTGATATGGTCGTGGAAGGGGATCTGTGACGCGCAAGCTTCTCTCTGGTGCTTGTTGTGCAGAAGCAAGGAGCATGAGCGCGGGGTGGCGGATCCGGCTTGGAACAACTTTTGGGGCGTTCGTCGCCGTGATCTGGTTGGCCACGTCTCTGTATGCCGGTCCGGTGCAATCAGAAACATGCGCGTTGTCACCGGACCATGCCGGGCTGACGTTTCCGCTTGAGAAGGTCGATCCCGACTGGGCCTGCCGGTTGCACGACATCATTGGCAACTACACCACAGCGAACAAGCTTGGGCCTCTGCGAACGCCCTTGCCTGAAACGGTCTATGTGTATCTATTAGATCGTCCGCCCATGACCGCGACTTTGCTCAATCGTCTTGGCATCGTGCCCTATCAAGCAGAGATGCGAGGGCCCGGCCGCTATTGGGCCACCGATGGCGAAGGGACAGGAGGGATCGTCCAACTCGTCTATCAGGATCGCACAAGCCGGATCTATTATCTGGAAGGTTCGCACAGCAGCCGGTTCCTTCCTGACGTCATCGGCAAGGCCGTAGTGCTGCTCAGGATAAATCCGGTCACAGACTCTGACGGAGCTGAGGCTGTGGAAAGCACGTTAGTCACCTACACCAGATTGAACAACCGCTTGTTGTCAGGATTTGTTTCGCTGTTTCGCTCGCTTGTCAGCAGCATGGTGACGCGGAAGTTGACACAGGGTGTCGATTCCGTCAACCGGTTGAGTCCGATGATCCTGCAAGAACCCGATCGAGTGTTGTCCGAGGCGATGAAACCACCCGCGTTGCCTTCCGACGAGGTGGATTTCTTGAAACACATGTTGGCGAATGTGCGCCAGCTCAGCGGCGCGGATCCATCCAGAACGACTTCACCATGACGACGTCGCGCAGCTTCACGTTGCTCTGCACCGTCGGCGTGTTCTGCTTTATCAGCTACAACATGGTTCGGATGCCGGTGTTGGCTCTGTTTGCAGAGTCACTGGGGGCCAGTCCTGAGCGTATCGGGCTCATCGTGTCGGTCTCCACGCTTACGGGGGTATTCCTCAAGCTGCCGTCCGGTGCGCTATCCGATATCTACGGCCGGCGGTTCCTCTTACGGATCGGCGTGGTGGCGTTCGGACTCCCGCCGTTTCTCTACCCTTGGGTAACAGATCTCGATACGCTGACTGCCTTGCGTTTTTTTCACGGGTTGGCCACTGCCATCTTTGCACCGAGCGCATTGGCGACTGTGGCCGATCTCTATCGAGAGCGGCGAGGTGCCGCACTCGGCACCTACACAGCCTCGACGCAATCTGGTGCGTTGCTTGGGCCACTTATCGGCGGCTATCTGATCTACGTGTCGGGATTCTCCTCCGCTTTCGTGACGGCCGGTCTATTCGGCTGCATTGCCATTGCCATCTTCTATAGCCTGAATCTTACACCGCCCCCCCCGCGTATTCAGGAGAAGGGGATGGTCCCGCTGCTGGCGGAGATGTGGAAAGGCTTCAGGGTCGTCGCCAAGAATCGTAAGGTCCTTATTACCAGCTCGACCGACGCAGCCAAGATGATTGCGAACGGGGCCTTGATGGCCTTCCTCCCGCTCTATGGGGTCTCAGTGGGATTGAATCCTGGAGAAGTCGGTCTGCTGTTTACGGTACAGGCCCTCACGTCGCTCGTCTCCAAGCCTATCATGGGCCGAGTGTCCGACAGTGTCGGGCGTCAGCCACTCATCATCATCGGTCTGGTGATCTGTGCGGCGACTTTTGTCTGTATCCCACAGGTATCGATGCTCTGGCTGTTATTGGCGCTCTCTGCTGGCTTCGGATTCGGCGAAGCTGTCGTTTCCTCCTCCTCCTCTGCGCTGGTCGCGGACAGTTCCGAGTTCAAGGGGATTGGGGCTGGAATGGGTATGCAAGGAACAATTGGAGACATCGGCCATGCCGGCGGTCCGCTCCTGGCAGGGATTCTGATCTCGCGCCTGAATTATGCAAATGCCTTTGCCATCATCGCCGGCCTGCAACTCGTCGCGGCGGCGGTATTCTGGATGACGATGAGACGGGCGTAGCTTTTCTTTGGGCGAGAGGTCCGGGGCTAGAGGCTAGGGGCGAAGACTCCTCATCGAAAGCACGCCTCTTCCCTCTAGCCCCTAGCCCCGGACCTGGCACGTTGACATGCTTTCGCGACGAACCGTCATGAATAATGTGGGCTAGTTCTATATAATGGGGCGGTGATGAACGCGATCGCGACAGAGAATATCGTCATTGGTGTACTGGCCAGCATCGGCGTGCTCGTGCTGCTCGTGATGGTTGTCTATGTGGTTCGGCAAATGTTCAGCCAGAAGGGGGAATAGGCTCCGTGTTTGAGCTTCTCCAGGATATTCAAAATGGCCTCCGGCAAGGCCGCAGCGAGCGGCTAGCCGAGGCGTACTGTCTGTAAGTACGTCGAGGCTGGGCGAGAAGCGAGAACGAAGCTGGGGGCCATTTTCAATATCCTGCCATGTTTACAGGCATCGTCGAAGAATTAGGCGCCATCATCTCAATCGGCAAGACCCTCGCCGGAACGAGGATGGTGATTCTAGCCTCAGCCGTGATGGGCGACCTCAAAATCGGGGACAGCATCAGCGTCAATGGCACGTGCCTGACCGTGGTGAACAAGACTGAGCAGAACTTTTCCGTGGAGGTCTCTCCTGAAACCTTGTCCGTGACCACCCTCAGGCAGCTCACTGCCGGGGCACCGCTGAATCTGGAGCGGGCGATGAAGCTCAACGAACGGATCGGCGGGCATCTCGTGGCCGGCCATGTAGACGGCATCGGCACAGTTCGCAGCCGCCAACAGGATGGGAATGCCATTCTGTTCACCATTGAGGCCCCGCCGGAGATTCTACGCTACTGTATCGTGAAAGGGTCCGTCACCGTCGATGGCATCAGCCTGACGATCAACCAGGTGACAGATCGCGGTTTCTCAGTCTCGATAATTCCGCACACGGCGAAGGTTACGACCCTGGGGCTCAAGCAGGCCGGCGATCAGGTCAATCTTGAATCGGACCTTATCGGGAAATATGTCGAACGATTGCTGCAGGAACGGGGACAGCTTTCTGCCAAACCGACCCCAGTCATAGACAAAGATTTTCTCCAGAAGCGCGGACTCCTCTAACAAAAACCGTGAAACGTGAGGCGTGAAACGTGAAACGAGGGGCAGCCGAGAATTTGCGGCCTTGATTGGGACAAGGCGCGTTCCAGGGCGAAGAGTCTGTCTTGGCAGACTCAGGGCGGGCGGGTGAAATAACAGCCAGGGTTGGGCGGGTGAGAAGTCTGGCCTTTTTGAGCATTCTGCGGCAAATAGTTTTTCGCAGTTGCTACCATGATAGCCGAGCGAGACTTGCGAGATCAGCGAGACGGGAGAGGGTTGGTCTGGTTCATCTGGTCTGTCTGGTTCAACCAAACAGACGAGATAGATCAGGTAAACAAGAGAGACCAGCCGGTCCCGCGCCGCACGGTTTGTAGCACATTCGATGGCGGCCTTGATCTTTCTCGATGCCCGCGCTACTCTTTGACGTATGAACTGGAAGGACCGCATTACCATCGATCCGGAGAAGCGTGGCGGTAAGCCGTGCATTCGCGGCTTCCGCATGACTGTCTACGACGTACTGGAGTATCTCGCCTCCGGCATGAGCGAAGAGGAGATTCTCAGAGATTTCCCCGACCTCACTTGTGAAGACATTCGAGCCTGTCTTGCCTTTGCCGCAGATCGGGAACGGAAACTCGTGTCGATCCCACCGTCGTGAAGCTGCTCTTCGATCAGAATCTTTCCCATCGACTCATTCGAGCTTTACAACAAGAATATCCTGACTCTCGACATGTTCGAGATGTGGGTTTACGGGATGCCGTCGACGCTGTCGTCTGGCAGCATGCTGCTCAACATGGCTTTGCCATTGTGACGAAGGACGCCGATTTCCATCAGCGCAGCTTTCTCTATGGCCATCCTCCAAAAGTGATTTGGGTTCGGATTGGCAATGGGTCGACGGCCATGGTTGAAGCGTTGCTCCGCCGACGCATTGTAGAAGTTGCGGCATTCTCTTCCGATCCAGAGAGCGCTTTTCTAATTCTCGATTAGCAGGATGCCCCCAAAGTCCGCCAGCCTGGCTGGATTATTTGGTCTGTCCAGTCTATCTGGTTCATCTGGTCTATCTGGTTTGTTTTGTTGCTTGACCCAGAGAAACCAAACAACCAAATAAACGAGACAGACCAAACAGACGAGACAGACCAGACAGACCTGGCTTGTTCAGGAAATGCGAGCCAGCAGAAATTCTGCTGAGCTGAGATGATTCAGGATGGCACCTAAAACCCCTTCGTCTAAACGTCTCACCGTGGATCGGCTGCTGTCAAAACTTGGCATTGCCTCCCGTGGCACGAGCCAGGAATGGGTCCGTGCTGGACGAGTGAGCATCAATAGTCGAGTCGTACGCGATCCGGCCACGTGGGTCTTGTGGCCGAAAGACTCCGTCTCGGTTGATGACCAACCGATTCAAGACTCGGTGAAACGATTTTTCCTCTTTCATAAACCCAAAGGGGTCATCACGACGCACAGTGACGAAAAGGGCCGTAAGACGATCTTCGAATTGTTGTCGCCCGATCTGGGATATCTGCATGCAGTCGGGAGGCTCGATCAGGCAACCAGTGGTCTCCTCTTGCTCACCAATGATTCTGCACTGTCGAGCTTTCTCACCGATCCAACCCATAAAGTGATGCGGACCTACCTGGTTTCCGTGCGAGGAGAATTCACTGGGACACAAGCCACAGCGGCTGTAGTCGGCGTGGTCGATGGTGGGGAGCGCCTCCAGTGCCACAGCGTGAAGATTCAAAAAAGTTCCGGACGCGAATCACATCTGGAAGTGGTGCTGATCCAGGGCAAGAATCGTGAGATCAGAAGGTTGTTCAAGGCCTTGGGGCATGAAGTCACCAGACTCAGACGCATTCAATACGGCCCCTTCACACTGGAAGATCTCCCATCCGGCGCATGGCGCGAGATCCCGATTGAGGATGTGAGGAAGGCGCTCCGGCTGTCTTAGGAGTCTGTCTGAGTAATACCATTCTGCTGCGGCAAAGGATCTGCGGGCATCTGCGTCGTTCTCGGCCCGAAAAAATCCTCAACGTATTCCAGCGAATACGCCTCCGGTTTTTCCAGGCCTGCGGCCTCGCATCTACCAGCAGCTCCCTTGCCTCGCAACGAAGGATTACTCGGACAGACTCCTAACTCGTCGTTCGTCTATCTGGTTTCTTTGGTTCATCTGGTTTGTGTCGTCCATTGAATCAAAGAGACGAAAGGCGAGCGGGCGAAAGTTTGCTGAAATGGATTTCTCGTTCAGTCCCACCGGAGAAAACCAGAAAAGAAAATTTTACTCGCCGCACAAACTCTGCTATACCACATACACACCGACTAACATTTTGACATCGAAGGGGGGTGGAGTTCTCATGGCAGCGAAGAAAGCAGCAGCAAAGAAGCCCGCGAAGAAGGCGGCGAAGAAGAAGTAGTCGTGCACTATGAGGAGGCGACGGTCACGTCGCCTCCTCACCTTCCCTCTTTCTCAATCTCCCTCAGACCAAACCGCATCTCACGCATGGCTCACCCGCAAGGTGTTCCCACGCAGAGTTTTCTGCAGGCTCAGTCGCCCGATAAAAATAACACGTGGTAGAGATTGTATTCCTGACCAGACCTTCATAGATGTGGGGAGGCGACTGTGTCTGAATGTGATTGGAGAAGAAGACTTTCGGCAGACTGATGTCAGCAAAACAAGAAGTCAGAGAGGCAAAAAAATGGGGAGGTGATGGCCACATCACCTCCCCATTTCTTCTGCGCCAGGGGAGAGCCCATAGCGTGAAGAAATCAGCGTGTGAATCATAACATGAACATTCCCTTGAAATTATGAAATATATTTCAATGCAATCAATGACTTGCATGAGTTGCTTATTGGAATTCTTAGGCGAGCAGGGAAGATGGAAAGGGTCCAGCAAGACAAACTATGGGATGTTCGCATGAGGTACAGCACGATAAAAAGGATGGGAAGGGCTGCCTGATCGTCCTCCTGCTCACGGAACGCGCACGATAGGAATGTGCTCGTTCGACGCGCGCATTC
>JANNIV010000295.1:0-15499 GCA_031405355.1 Nitrospira sp. | reverse complement strand
GCGATCGTCGAAGATATCAAGGAATGCCACGAGCGCGGCCAGCCCGTCCTGGTCGGCACGATTTCCATCGAAAAATCGGAGCGGCTTGCCGGCTACTTGAGCCGGACCGGCGTGAAGTACAACGTCCTCAATGCGAAGCAGCACGAGCGGGAAGCTGAGATCATCGCCCAGGCTGGCCACAAGGGCGCCGTCACCATCGCGACGAACATGGCGGGCCGCGGCACCGACATTCTCCTGGGCGGCAATCCCGACTTCATGTTCAAGCAGATCCTGTACCGGGAAGAAAACCTGACGGAAGCGGACAAGTTGAAGATCTTCGAACAGATTCGGGCCGATTGCGAGAAGGACAAACAAGAGGTCCTCGCGGCAGGCGGGCTCCACATTCTTGGGACCGAACGCCACGAAAGCCGCCGGATCGACAACCAGCTTCGAGGCCGCGCCGGCCGCCAGGGCGACCCTGGTTCGTCACGATTCTATTTGTCGTTGGAAGATGACTTGATGCGTATCTTCGCCTCCGAGCGGGTCTCCCAGCTGATGCTCAAGCTCGGCATGGAAGAAGGTGTCCCGATCGAACATGGCATGGTCACGAGGGCCATCGCCAATGCTCAGAAGAAGGTCGAGGGCCACCACTTCGATATCCGGAAACAGCTGCTGGAGTACGACGATGTTATGAACAAGCAGCGCGAGGTGATTTACCAGCATCGGCGCGCCGTCCTGGGTGGGACGAATCTGAAAGACGATCTTCGCAACATGATCGACGGTCTGGTGGAGTCCGCGCTGAACATCTATTGCCCTGCGGAACAATATCCCGAAGAGTGGGATATGAAAGGGCTCGCTGAACTCATGCATAGCCAGTTCGGCTTCGACATTGCCCAGGGCAAGGGCGATGGAGGCGAGGCGCTCCGCACCATAGGGCGCGACGCCTTGGTCGAAGACCTCCGCACACATGTGCGCGAAGCCTACGATCGGAGAGAACAGGATTTGAGCCCTGAATTGATGCGGTTCCTGGAGAAGACCTTCATGCTCCAGGTCATCGACCACCATTGGAAAGATCACTTATTGGGGATGGATCACCTGCGCGACGGGATTGGATTGCGCGGGTACGGACAGAAAGATCCGCTCATTGAGTATAAACGGGAAGGTTACGATCTTTTTTCCGGCCTGATGGAACGGATCAAATCCGACACGCTCGATCGGCTCTTTCATGTACAGGCGGTTCGGAACGAAGAGCAACCTACCGCTGCACCGACACCTCCACCCCCTCCAGTCATTTCACGGCCCCAACCAAAGCTCATCCTCAATCGAGGAGAAGAACCAGTGGCCCCTCAGACGGTTCAGCACAGCGACGACAAAGTCGGCCGCAACGACCCCTGCCCCTGCGGCAGCGGGAAAAAATACAAGAAGTGCCATGGGGTGTAAGAGGCTTGCTGCGCCTCCCACTCTCCCGCACGGCAATTCGACCGTTCTCCGTCTCACCACCGCTTAGCGTCGAAACTCGTTCCGTTCCATGCGTCGCATGTACGGAACGTCGGACATCGACGCTACTCGCTTTCAGCGAGCCGCAGCCGTTCGATTGAACGGGCCCCGAATTGCCGCAATGGTCGAGAGGATGACGCAGCGATCCTGAGTGAGATGTGCAAAGAAAAGGGAGCGCCTCACTCCACATCCCTTCCAGCCGAGCCAGGAGAGAGAAAGGGAAGAGGGGAGGATCGCGGCTGATGCGCACATGGTGCTCACGCGACCGGAGCTGCTTTCGCGGATTGCGGGCCGTACGTTTGACTTGCCTGCCATAGCACTTAGTGCTATATAATGACACGGTGGGAGATGCGGCATGGCGGTGTATACGACCCGATGGTTCGATCGTTGGGCTCGCAAGCAAGGATTGAACACGCTTAGCCTGTGTGCCGCCGTGCGTGAAATGAGGGCAGGACTATATGATGCTGATCTTGGCGGCGGGTTGCTGAAAAAACGGATTGCACGCACCGGACAGGGGAAGCGTGGCGGCTTTCGTACGTTGATCGCTACCAACAAGGGAACTCGCTGGATATTCGTGTACGGTTTTCCGAAGAACGAGCGCAGCAACATCGATAAGGACGAAGAAGATGCGTTGAAACAACTGGCTGCACATCTGCTGGCACTGACGTCACAGACACTCGATCAGGCAGAGCGTGCAGGGGAATTGATGGAGGTGCATTGCGATGCGAAAAACCAAATCAGCCATTCTTAAAGTCGTCCACGACACGGCCAAGGGACTCCTCAAGGCTGGCGTGATGGATCAAGTCACATTGCGCGAACTCAATCGCCTGTGCCTGGCTCCGATCTCGCCGCTGAAGCCGAAGCAAATCAAACACATCCGCGAGTCCTCACGGGTCAGCCAGGCTGTGTTTGCCCGCCTCCTGAACACGAGCGTTTCGACGGTGCAGAAGTGGGAGATCGGCCAAAAGCGGCCAACGGGCACTGCCCTCAAATTACTGCACCTGGTGCAGGAGCGTGGTCTTGAAGCCGTTGCGTAAACTATGGGTACAGAGAAGAATGTGATAAAAAAATAGGCCAAGAATATTTTCTTGCCGGAGCGACCGTAGATCCTCATATCTTCCCCCTTGAGGGCGGACTAGACAGTCTCCTTTTGCGCGCAACATTCTCACCCGCCCCGCCCCGGCGATTATTGCACCCGCCCGCCCTGAGTCTGTCAAGACAGCCTCTTCGCCCAAAGACGCGCTCTTGCCCCAGGCGAGCACCGTCAATCTTTTAAATTGATCTTTCCTAGTTCGTTAGCTTTTCTCTGGGAAGGACACGCATGTTGGTCTCAGTGCGGCCGTCGAACAAGGCCCTCCCAATTCTCTATGTCCCCTTGAAAGGAGTGGCCGAGTCTGCCCTTTACTTCGCGCATCGAGCGAGCACGTTTTTATTGCGCGCTCTGCGAGCAAGAAGGGCACCTGGCCGCTCCTTTTCCATCCTTCCAAGCTCGCTTGTTATTTCTCAGGGATGGGGGCTGATTGATCTTCCACTGCGCGCGTCCAACGAATGCTGGTTCATTTGGTCTATCTCGTCTATCTGGTTTGTTTGGTTGATCGGACTGGAGATTTATTCAGAAGAACCAGACAGACCAGATAGACCGGCCAACCAGACAGACGAGCCTGTGCGCGTTCCGCGAGCAGGAGGACGACCAGGCTGCCCTTCCCATCCCTGACGGAGGAATTACGATTATTGCTTTGTCAGTTGGAGCCTCTGCGGTAGCATGGCATTCGAATTAGTTGTGTTGCGCATTCGAAACGGAGGTAAGGATTTCATGGGGGCTGTCGCTGCGATCAATAGTGCGCGGAAAGACACGATTCTGCTTGTCGACGACGAATCGGCCATTACGATCATCTTCGAGATGGAGCTGACCCGTATAGGCTATTGTGTACTGACTGCCAGTAATGCCCAGAAGGCAAAGCAGGTTGCAGCGGAATTCCCTTCCACCATTGACGCATTAGTCACGGATTGGAAAATGCCGGACATGATGGGCGATCAACTGGTCTCCGACCTTCTTGTCCAGCGCCCCGGTCTCAAAGTAGTGATGATGTCCGGCAGTCCTGAAGCCGAAACAGCCTCACAGGCGTTCCACAAGGACCAACTCACGTTTCTCCAAAAACCCTTCGGCATCGCCGAACTCAATCAAGCCATCAGGCTGCTTCTCAGACCATCAAACAAACAAAGCAGCCGGGTCGCTTGAACAAGAAAGCTGGCCCTCGACTTTCCTCCTAACCCTCTCTGCTTAAACGCAATTTCTCCCTGAGTTCACCTTGACTTAGCAGCAATTTCAAGGCTAATCTACGCCACTTTCAGCCCTCTATCGTCCCTTCAAGAGGGAGGGGTGGGGTGTATCCTCGGCTAGTGGTGTCACTTTTCTTGTGTTGTCGATAGGATGAGGAGTAACGACTCAGGTAGATAGGCTGAAGGCTTTTAGGCTGAAGGTCGGAGGCAGGAGATCTGGACACTTCAACCTGCAGCCTGAATACCTGAGTGGTTACGTTGAGGATAAGAGGAGTTGCTTGTGACAACCGGGCATCCTGAACTCATCGCCGCCATTTCATCCGAGATCGACAGAAACGGGCCAATCCCCTTTGTCCGCTTCATGGAACTGGCGCTGTACCATCCTCAATTCGGTTACTACATGCGTGAACCGATGGGTACGGACCATGATCGTATCGGCTGGTCCGGCGATTTCTACACCAGCCCCGATGTGCATCCGATTCTCGGACGTGCGATTGCCGCACAGGCCAGACAAATGGACGAATTATTGGGATGCCCCGCTCTTTTCACGATCGTCGAAATGGGCGCCGGCAAAGGCTTGTTAGCCCGTGATTGCTTGGCGGCGATCCATGCCCAGCAGGGTGACTTCGCATCTCGTGTTCGCTACGTACTCATCGAACGGAGCCCGGTGATGCGGGAACGGCAGCGCCAGAGTTTGACTCATTGGCTCAGCAAGCCGAGCCTTGTCACTTGGGTGGAAGACCTTAGCGGACTGGCCCCGGAGAGCGTGACCGGCTTGTTCTTCAGCAATGAATTAATCGATGCCTTTCCGGTGCATCGGATTCAGGTCATGGACGGTGAGACCGTAGAACTTTGTGTGGATGTTCGAGACGGAGTCTTCGTGAGTTGTCTCAAGCCCCTGTCGACGTCCTCACTCGCTCGATATCTTCAACAACTCGACTGCGCGTGGCCGGAAGGCTACCGAACCGAGGTGAATATCCAGGCTTTGGACTGGATGGAGCAGGTCGCTCGGCGGATGGGTCGTGGATTTGTTATGACGATCGATTATGGCCATACGGCGCAGGATCTCTATGGACCTGAGCGGAAGGATGGCACGTTCCTCTGTTACTTCCAGCAGCGGACGAACGAGGATCCCTTCATTCGCGTCGGCGAACAGGATATGACCGCGCATGTAGATTTTTCGAGTCTGGCTTTTGCCGGCGAGAAACAGGGGCTCCACGTGACGGGGTTCACGAACCAAATGAGTTTTCTCATGGGGCTCGGCGTTGAAGAGATGATCGGGGAATTACAGCCGGAGAGTCCGGAGTTTCGCGCCGCGATTCATCTCCTGAAGCCGAATGGCATGGGCAGCACGTTCAAGGTGCTTATCCAACACAAGGGAATCAGTCATCCGGAGCTGGATGGGTTGAGATTCAAACCCTTCTTCGGCTCGGCGCTTGCCGTGGGTGCGAATGGATAATGGTTGATGGAAAATGGCTGATGAAAATTTATGAGCACGGTCCTTCGAAGCACCATCTACCATTAACCATCAACCATAGGGTTTACTGATGGATAGCATAGGCGTTCCAGAGAATTACATACCGATTCTCTTATTTATCGTCGTTGGTCTTATCTTCGGCGCCTTTGCGCTGCTCGGCGGCTCGCTTATTCGGCCGAGTCGCCCCTATCGAGCCAAGCTGACACCCTATGAAAGCGGAAGCCCGCTGTTTTCCGATGCGCGCATCCAGTTCCCGATGCGCTATTACATCATCGCGATGCTGTTCGTCATTTTCGATATCGAGGTCATTTTCATGGTCCCCTGGGCTGTCCGGTTTCAATCCCTCGGCCTGCTAGGCCTCATCGAGATGCTCGTGTTTATCGGCATCCTGCTGGCCGGATTCTGGTACGCATGGAAGAAGGGGGCGCTGGAGTGGGACTGAAGGGAGAGGAGCTTATGGCGTATAGCATATGGCTGATAGCCAGAATCTCTGAGTTTCATCCGAGCTATAAGCCATTCGCCATACGCTATATGCTCTTGGGGCAATTATGAGCTTTTTAGAGAGACAGTTTGAGGCGAATATTCTGACGACCAATCTGGACGCGGTTGTGAATTGGTCTCGGAAATCGGCGTTGTGGCCGATGACGTTCGGCCTGGCCTGCTGCGCTATCGAAATGATTGCGACGGTGTCGTCGCGGTACGATCTGGATCGATTCGGCGCCGGGGTCTTTCGTGCCTCGCCACGGCAGGCGGACCTCATGATCATCGCCGGCACCGTGACGCGCAAGATGGCGCCGGTGATCCGACGCATCTACGACCAGATGCCGGAACCGCGCTATGTCATTTCCATGGGCTCCTGCGCCACGTCAGGCAACCATTACAACAGTTACGCGGTGGTTCAGGGCGTTGACCAGATTATTCCGGTCGATGTCTATGTGCCGGGCTGTCCGCCCCGTCCGGAAGCGTTGCTCGATGGATTACTGAAGCTGCAGGAAAAGATTCAGCGGGAAAAGGTGTTTGTGAAATAACTCGCGAGACGAGCGAGAGTAGCGGGAAATGCGAGACTGGTAAGTCGCGCTTGTCTCGCAAGTCCCGCCCGTCTCGCGAACAAGAATTATGCAAGCCCTGCTCGACAGCCTGAAGGAAAAATTCCCGGCCGCGATCCTCGCGACCCGCGTGGATGCCGCACGTGCCGAGACTTCTGTCTCCGTGGCTGCTGCGCGCCTCCTGGAAATTATGCGCTATTTGCACGATGCGCCGGAGGCGGCATTCGACCATCTCACCGATATCTGCTCGGTCGACTATCCCGAAGATCAGCTGCGGTTCGAAGTCGTCTACCACTTGCACTCACTCCCCCTTCGGCATCGCCTGCGTCTCAAGGCGCGCATCACGGAGGAGGATCCGACGATTGCGTCGGTCACCGGAATTTGGAAGGGCGCCGAGTTTCTGGAGCGGGAAGTGTACGACATGATGGGTATTCGTTTTTCCGGTCATCCCGATCTCCGGCGCATCTTGATGCCGGAAGATTATGACGAGGGCTATCCGCTGAGAAAGGACTTTCCGACCGAAGGGCGCGGCTGGCGCAGCCGGTTCGAATTCATTCCGAGATTCGACGAGGCTCCGGTCGATGTTGTCAAGAGCGAAGTCTCCGAGGAGCAAAAACACTTCTTTCGCGTCGAGCCCAACCTTCCCAGTTCCCAGCGGCAAGAGGAATTGCTGTTGAACATGGGGCCGCAGCATCCGAGCACCCACGGCGTGTTGCGTGTGGTGCTCCTGCTGGACGGTGAACGGATTGTGAAAGCCACGCCGGACCTCGGTTACCTGCACCGCGGCGTCGAGAAATTGTCCGAGGGCCTGACCTACATGCAGATCATTCCGCACACGGATCGGCTCGACTATGTCTGCGCCATGTCCAACAATTACTCGTACGTCCGCACTGTCGAAAAACTCCTCGAAATCACGGTGCCGATCCGAGCCGAGTACATCCGGACCATCGTGGCCGAGATGCAACGTATCATCGGCCACCTCTTTTGGCTTGGCACGCAGGCTCTCGACGTCGGCGCAATGACCGTATTTTTCTGGACCTTCCGGGAACGCGAAGTTTTGCTGGATATGTTTGAGAAGCTCTGCGGGGCCCGTCTGACTCTGAACTACTATCGCATCGGGGGGGTCGACAGCGATTTTACCCCCGAGCTGGTTCAGCGTATGAAGGCGTTCCTCGATATCTTTCCCGAGAAGGTCAAGGAGTATGATTCGCTCATCGCGGCGAACCGCATCTGGATCGGTCGCACGAAGAACGTAGCGGTGCTCTCAGCCGAAGATGCAATCAATTTCGGCTGTACCGGACCGGTCTTGCGCGGATCGGGCGTCGCCTACGATGTCCGCAAGGCTGAACCCTACGGCGTGTACGACAAAGTCGATTGGGAGGTGCCGATCGGCAAGAACGGGGACACGTATGATCGGTACTGGATCCGCATGGAAGAAATGCGGCAGAGCGCCAGGATTATCGCCCAATGTCTCGATCAGCTGCCGGCGGGGCCGATCATGGCTGAGGCGCCGCAATATATCCCGCCGCCCAAGGAATTGGTCATGCGGGACATGGAAAGCTTGATCCACCATTTCATCATCTACACCCAGGGCATCAAGCCGCCCAAAGCCGAAACCTATTGCGCGACCGAGGCTCCGAAGGGGGAGTTGGGATTTTTCATTGTCAGTGACGGCAGCCCCCGACCCTACCGGATGAAGATTCGCGCGCCGTCATTTGTGCACATGGGGGCCTTCGACCATATGGCGAGGGGCTACCTGATTTCCGACATCATCACGATCTTCGGGACGTACGACGTGGTGATGGGGGAATGCGATCGATGAGGCAGCGAATGGTCAATGGTCAATGGACAATGTGTAATTTTCGGAATCCTCATTCAACATTTACCATTGACCATTACGCATTCAGGATGCGCGCATGTTGAAAGAAAAGTACAAAGACGAAATAGACAGCATCCTGTCCCGCTATCCCGTGAAGCGCTCGGCGCTGATTCCCTTGCTGTACTTGGCACAGAAGGACGAGGGTTACATTTCTGAGGCGGCGATGAAGGAGATCGCGGGGCTTTTGCGTCTGACTCCGCCGCAAGTCTATGAAACTGCAACGTTTTATACGATGCTCAATCTCAAGCGCGTGGGGAAGTTCCATCTCCAAGTCTGCAAATCCCTGATGTGCGCGCTGGCCGGGTCGGACACGGTCATTGGATGGGTCAAGACGAAACTCGGAATCGGACCAGGCGAGACGACAACCGACGGACTCTTTACCCTCAGCGCGGTCGAATGCCTCGCCGCCTGCGGTACTGCGCCGATGATGCAGGTCAACGAAGACTATTACGAACGGCTCACAGAGGAAAGATTCGACCAAGTCCTGGCCGATCTCAAGAGAGATGGAACCTGTCAGCTCAAGACCGGCCCCTTTATGTGGCCGGAACCCAACGGAGCAAAAAAATAGGAGCATATGGCGTATGGCTTATAGTCCGGACAGGTCAGGAAATTTCTTGCCATACGCTATACGCCATCAGCTATAAGCTCTTAGCTTGAAAGCCATGCCCAAGCACGAACTGATATTGCTCAAGAATATGATGCAGCCAGGCTATGCCGGCTCGCTTCCAGATTACGAGCGGGCGGGTGGCTATCAGGCGCTCCGTAAGGTCGTGGGGAAGGTGCCGCCGGCGGAAGTGACAGCCATGGTGATGAAATCGGGGCTTCGAGGTCGCGGCGGCGCAGGTTTTCCGACCGGTGTGAAATGGGGATTTCTGCCCAAGGGCTACCAGGGCCCACGCTATCTCTGTTGCAACGCTGACGAGAGTGAACCGGGCACGTTCAAGGACCGCCAGCTCATCGAGCGGGATCCCCATCAGATATTGGAAGGCATCGTGCTCGCCTGTTATGCGATCGGAGCGGAAACCGCCTACATTTATATACGGGGCGAATTCGTCTTGGGGGCCAGAATCTTGGAACAGGCAATTGCCGAAGCACGGACCGCCGGGTATATCGGCACGAATATCCTGGGCGCAGGCATCACCGCTAATGTGTGGGTGCACCGGGGCGCCGGCGCCTATATCTGCGGAGAAGAAACGGCATTGCTGGAGTCGCTCGAAGGCAAGCGCGGCTTGCCGCGCGTCAAGCCTCCATTTCCCGCGACGCACGGCCTCTATAACAAACCGACCGTAGTGAATAACATCGAGACTCTGGCCAACCTTCCTCACATCGTCGCCCGGGGTCCCGAATGGTTTGCATCGATCGGTTCCCCACCGAAGAGCACCGGTACCAGAGTCTTCTGCGTCAGCGGCCATGTGAAACGGCCGGGGAATTACGAAGTGCCGATGGGGGTCACCTTTCGGGAATTGATTTACGAGCTAGCCGGAGGTATGCGCTCCGACAAACCGCTCAAAGCTTTCATTCCAGGGGGGGCGTCAGCGCCGTTCCTCACGCCGACCCACCTCGATGTCAAACTCGATTTTGAATCGGTTGCCGCAGCCGGCTCCATGCTCGGCTCCGGCGGGGTGACGGTGATGGAAGAGGGGACGGACATGGTATGGGCCGCGCTCCGCCTCATGGAATTTTTCTATCATGAGTCCTGCGGCAAGTGCAGCCCCTGCCGAGAGGGAAGCTCCTGGCTGGTGCAAACCATGCGTCGAATCGTCGCGAAGCGGGGGCAGATGGAGGATCTTGAAACCTTGGTCCATCTATGCAAGAACATTGAAGGCCGAACGGTCTGCGCGTTCGGCGATGCGTCAGTGGCGCCGATCATGAGCACGCTCAAACATTGGCGGCCTGAATATGTTGCGCTGATACAAGCCGCGGAGGCCGCGAATCTGATCAAGCTGGAGCCGGCGGCGGCGAGACATTAAGGAATTTGGTGATCTTGTGATTTAGTGATCTGGCGAAGTAAGGATCGGCCAAGATTCTTCACTTCGCGAAGTCGCCAAATCGCCAAATCGTACTTTTTATGGCAACGACAACAGAAACGGTTCGCTTGACCATCGACGGTATTCCCATCTCGGTGCCGAAGGGCACTCTGGTGATCGAAGCCGCTCGCCGGGTCGGCGTGATGGTGCCGCACTTCTGCTACCATCCGAAGCTCAAACCCGACGCGAACTGCCGCATGTGCCTGGTTGAAGTCGAAAAGATGCCGAAGCTCCAGACCTCGTGCAGCACGCTGGCGACCGAAGGCATGGCCGTTCGGACCGCCACGACGGTCGTTCACGATGCCCACAAGTCGGTGCTCGAATTTATCCTGGCCAACCATCCCTTGGATTGCCCGGTCTGCGATCAGGGAGGAAAGTGCGACCTCCAGGACTTTTCCCATGAGTACACCGCGACCTCCAGGTTTATCGAGACGAAGCGCATTTTCCAAAAGGAATATTTCAGTCCCCTGATCGAAACGCAGATGAACCGTTGCGTGCAATGTTTGCGCTGTGTCCGTTACTGCGACGAGGTCATGGACGTCAAGGCGCTCGCTCCGATCGGACGAGGCACGATGACCGAAATCAAGTCTTTCGGCGCCCATCCCCTGGACTGTGAGTTCTGCGGCGGCTGCGTGCAGATTTGCCCGGTCGGCGCCATCACCAGCCGGCTCTCGATGTACGAATACCGCCCCTGGATGCTCAAACGAGCCGATACGGTCTGCACCTTTTGCGGTGATGGCTGCCAGATCACGGTCCAAACCAAGGACCAGGAGTTGATCGAGGTGAACAGCGCCCAGGGCGCCGGCCGGAACAGCGGGGATCTGTGCGCACGCGGGTTTTTTGGATTTCACGCGGCCAGCCATCCCAGCCGAGTGACCCATCCTCTGATCAGGCGGAATGGCGTACTGGTGGAAGCTACCTGGGAAGAGGCGTTGGAGTTTGTGGCCGAACAGACCAACCGGCTCAAGTTAGCTCATGGCCCTCATGCCTTTGGCGGACTGATTACCGGCCGCTGTACGAACGAAGAGCTCTATCTGTTCCAGAAGTTCATGCGCCTCACGATCGGGACCAATAACCTCGATAGCAGCGCGCGGTATGGCCATGTCAACGGGGTGCAGGCGATGCGAAGGGTGCAAGGCACGCATCGCTGGACCGTAACCTTTGAGGACATCGTGCAAGCGGACGTGCTGCTCCTCGTCGGCACCAATATCACTGAAGCCAATCCGATTACCGGACTTAAAGTCAAGGAAGCCGTCAAGAAACATGGAGCGACATTGTTGACGATTGAAGCGATCCAGCCTGCGGTCGGCACGATCAGCAATATTTCCAACCTGTCGGAGCAACATTTTTGTATGGCGCCGTCCCAGTTCGGCGCAGCCGTTCTGGGCCTGCTGAAGGCGGTGATCGAGGGCAACCATGTCGATAGTGCAATCAGCCAACGGGCATCGGACTACGTCTTGGCCGTTTCTCAAGCGGTGCAGCAACTGACATGGAACGATCTCGCCCTGGACACGGGGATCTCGCGCGAATCGTTCGTTCAGATGGCCGCTTCCCTGGCAGGAGGACGCCGTGTTGTCGCGCTTGCCGGCCAGACTCTCCTGCGCAGCCAAGGCAGCTATGGTATCTGTCTCAATCTCCTCGATCTGCTTCTCTTGACCGGGAAGTTGACCGCACAGGGCTGCGGCTTTGCGCCTTTGGCGGAAGAAAATAACGATCAAGGGGCGGTTGAAATGGGCGCGGTTGCGGCACTGCTGCCGGGTGCGCTCGACCTTACCGATCAGGATGCGCGCACGCAGATCGCTCGTGTCTGGAAAGAGGATCTTCCTTTGGCGGCAGGAGCCACGCTGATCGAGATGATCGACCGTGCCCAAGCCGGGATCATCAAGGGCCTTTTCGTCATCGGAGAGAATCCTGTCGGGAGCCTGCCGCCTCAGATCGGAGCCAAGGAGGCATTGGGCAAGCTCGACCTCCTTGTATGTCAGGAACTGTTTCTTACGGAAACGGCGGAACTCGCGCATGTGGTGCTTCCGGCAGCTTCCGCCATGGAGAAAGCCGGGACCTTCACCAACACCGAAGGTCATGTCCAGGTCGTTCGGCCCGCGATCGATCCGGTGGGGGACAGCCGGCCCGACTGGGAAATCCTGTCGGCCATTTCGGTCTTCATGGGCGCGCCACTGGAATACAGTGAGGCCAAGGAGATCCTCAAAGAGATCCGGGCCGTGATTCCCGGGTACGGATCGCTGGGTCCATCACCGATCCCTCCGGCAGTGGATCGAGCCGCCGTCGATCGATACGTGAATGAGGGATATCGCCAGGACCTCGCGACTCGGTATACTCTGCCCGCACGAGCGATGCGTCCGGAGGGAACGGTCCAGCTCGGGCTGGTCCAGAACCTGTTCCATTCAGGGAAGCTGTCGACCCGTTCGAAGGGATTGCTGCAGATCGAACCGAGCGGGTTTTTGCAAATGAATCCCGTGGATGCCGCCCGGTTCGGTCTCGAGACGGGGGATCGAGTTCGCCTTTCGAACGGCAGGGGCGAATTCACGACCACGGCAAAAGTGTTCGATCGCGTGCCCGAAGGCTTGGCCTGGTTTCCCGATCATTTCGCGCAGGCCGCCTTGCGTCTCTTTGACTGTGCCGTCGATCCGGACACAAAAGTACCGTACTGCCGGACGGCGTCCGTATCGGTGATGAAAACGACGTGAGCTGACGATAATCAAATGATCTTGCCACTTACTCATCCCGGAGTGCTGTTGTGACTGAACTAAGCCTGCGACTTGCGGTTTCATTTGCCCAGATCCTAGCGGAGATGAGCATCGTGATGGTCACGGTCGCGACCATGACCTATTTCGAGCGAAAGATACTCGGCTGGATGCAGGATCGTATGGGACCGATGGAAGTCGGCCCCTACGGACTTCTCCAACCGGTCGCCGATGGGATCAAATTGTTCTTCAAAGAAGATATCATCCCGGCCGGCGCGAACAGGGCCATGTTTAAGCTGGCGCCGGTGCTGACCATGGTCATCGCCATGATCGGATTTGCCGTCATCCCCTTCGGCCCGGACGTGACCATGGACATATTTGGGATGACGATCAAACCCTTCGTCGTCGCCGACATCAACATCGGGGTGTTGTATATCCTGGCGATCGCCTCGATCGGCGCCTACGGCATTATCTTGGGAGGCTGGGCATCCAACAGCAAGTACTCGCTACTGGGAGGCTTGCGCTCCGCGGCCCAGGTTATCAGTTACGAGTTGAATGTCGGGCTGGCTATTATCGGGGTGCTGTTGCTGGCGGGAACCTTGAGTCTTGTGCAGATCACCGAGGCCCAGGCCGGCGGCTTCTGGCATTGGTTCATCTGGGGCGGACGGCCCGACGGATTTTTCCCTATCCATACCCAAATCTTTGCCTTTGTCGTCTTCGTGATTTCTGCCGTGGCCGAGACCAATCGTATCCCATTCGATCTGCCGGAGGCGGAAAGCGAACTCGTGGCCGGATTTTTTACGGAATATAGCGGCATGCGGTTCGCGTTCTACGTCACGGCGGAGTATGCCAACATGCTCCTGGTGTCCTGCGTCGCTGCCTCGCTGTTCTTGGGAGGCTGGAACGCTCCCTATCCCGGCACGATCCTCGAGTATATCGGGCTCGAACAGCTGGCATGGATCGAACACATCGCCTGGTTTACCGTGAAAGTCTATTTCTTCCTCTTTCTGTTCATCTGGCTACGCGCCACGTTGCCT
This sequence comes from Nitrospira sp., assembly GCA_031405355.1. Taxonomy (GTDB): domain Bacteria; phylum Nitrospirota; class Nitrospiria; order Nitrospirales; family Nitrospiraceae; genus Palsa-1315. The sequence goes on along the minus strand of JANNIV010000295.1, from coordinate 1,575 downwards.
CGGTTGCGCTACGATCAATTGATGCGGTTCGGCTGGAAGGTGATGTTGCCGATTGCGTTGGCGAATATCGTCATCACGGCGCTCACCCTGTATTTCTTTCCGAGGTGAAGGAACGGTTGCTCTGGTTTATTTCGTTTGTTTTGTTTCTTTGGTTAGAAAGCACAGGTATCGAACCCAACTAAACAAACCAGACAAACCAAATAAACCAGACAAACAAGATAGACGGAACAGACCAGACAAACATGACGCTTAAGACGTGGCTTAAAACCATTACCCTGTACGACCTTCTCGTCGGAATGAAAACGACGATGTCGCATATGTTGCATTACAAGCCGATTACCATGCAGTACCCGCATGAAAAACGGATACTGCCGGACAACTATCGCGGGATGCTGGCCCTGTTGCGGTACGAGGACGGGGTAGAAAAGTGTGTCGGCTGCGATCTGTGCGAAGCCGCCTGCCCCTCGCGGGTCATTCGGGTGGTCAGCGCGGAGGTGCCGGACGAACCGACGAAGCGTTACGCGAAAGAATATTACATGGACATGACCCGCTGCCTGTTTTGCGGGCTGTGCGTCGATGCTTGTCCGGTGGATGCCCTCGGCATGACGCGAGAATTCGAGTGGTCTGTGTACGATAAGCGGCAACTGCACCTCAATAAGGAACAATTGCTCGCGATCGGCGACCGATCGTTCCCGGTTCGAGAGAAGCAGTTGGAGCTCCAACATCCGAATGTGGCGTTCTTCAACGTCGCATTCAAGCACCTGCCGCAAAAACCCGGCTGATTTGCCAGCGCAAAGCCGGCGGGACGGGTTAATCTGGTTTATCTGGTTTGTTTTGTTCATCTGGTTGGTCTAGTTCAACCAAGCAAACCAAACAGACCAAATAAACAAGAGAAACCCAGCCGGCTCCTAGGGCACGGTGAAAGAGGCGTGATGGAACAAGCGTTCTTTTTCTATTTTGCAATCGTGATTGCCGCTGCAGCGGTGCTCGTCGTCGCGGTGCGCAATCCCATCTACAGCGCGTTGTCGCTGCTGATCATGTTTTTTCACGTGGCGGGGCTCTACGTCACGCTTCATGCGGAGTTCCTCGCAGCGGTTCAAATCATCGTCTACGCCGGCGCGATCCTGGTTCTCTATCTCTTCGTTGTGATGTTGCTGAACTTGCGACATGACGACCGGTACCATCGGCAGTGGCCCATGGCTGCCGCGGTGGGGGTGACGCTGGTCATCGAGGCCATCGTGCTCACGGCGATGAAGGGCTGGACGGCCCCTGTCGTGGCAGTCGGCACAGAAACCATCGTCGGGGGGGCCGGCAATGCCGAAGCCATCGGCGACGTACTGTACTCCACCTATTTGTTTCCCTTCGAGGTGGCGTCCCTGATCCTGCTCGTGGCGATGATCGGCGCGATCATCCTGGCCAAAAAAGACGTTGGCGGCAATGAGGCGCAATTATAAATTGTGAATGATGAATTGTGAATTTTCTACCGATCATGACGCCAATTCCACATTCCACATTCCACACTAAGCCATGACCATTCCCCTCTCCTACTATCTCGTGCTAAGCGGCATCGTATTC